>JBBITS010000123.1:0-7797 GCA_037440665.1 Chloroflexota bacterium | reverse complement strand
ACCGCGACGGCCGCCGCCTCCGGCTGCGCCTGGGAAGCCGGCCTCGACGTCGCCGTCCTGCCGGTGCCGGACGGCTGCAAGGACCCGGACGAGGTGCTCGCCCGGCACGGGGCGTCGGAGGGGGCGACGCGGCTCTTCGCGCTGCACCGCGCGGAACCGGCCTCCGTGTGGCTTGCGCGCCACCAGCTCGCGCGATGCCCGCCCGTCACGTTCGAGGACGCCGCCCGCGTGCGGGCGCTTTCGGCGGAGACCGCGCGCGTCATGCCGGCATCGGCTCGAGCCGGCTACGCCGCGCTCCTCGGGCAGGCGCTCGGGCTTTCGGTCCAGGCGCTGATCGAGGAGTGGAGGCGACATGCGTCTGAGGCGCACGCCCACGCGCTGCGCGAGCACCTCCGGCGCTGGGCCTCCGAATGGGTCGCCCGGCTGGATCGAGGCAGTCTCAGCGAGCATCTCGACGAGGCGATGCGCGTCTTCGCCGTGGCTCGTTCGGACCTTCCGGAGCGGTGAGCGATGACGTCACTGTGTCGGCGCCGCAGAGTTCGCCGGGGGCGTGACTGGCGAAGGCTGTCCATTCGAGCCACGACGGACGATGACGAAGTCGAGCGCGGTCGGCGTGCTCGGTGGACGTCGTCGGCGTTCCTGCCGCCGCCGTTCGGAGTCGGGGGATCGCGACCCGCCGGATCGTGCCGCCGCTCGCCGACCCGACGGTCCCGGACCGCCGGCACACCCCATCCGCGAGCGCAACTGGGCGGATAGCTCAAGGGCCTCGCGGCGGATCACGACGGACATTCGCGAGGGTACATTGGCGGCTTTGCGCGTGCCCAGCGGAGCGGCCCGGTCACCACCGCCACCCGTGCCGCCGCTGAGAACCCGGTAGGACGTATGATCTGGAAGCGTGGGGCGGACGATCCGTTCTCCTGCCCATCGCCTTCAGGGACCACCGCCAATTCCTTTTTGGGTCCACCACGGACGCTTGGTTGGCGGTGAAGACGTGGGGGTCGAGGCTGAAGGCGCCGACGGAGGCGATGGGGCCTGCGGCAAGGTTCCTGCTACACGGCCGGTCGCGCTCCGTGGCTTCCCGAAGTACTTGATGAAGTACAGACCGGTACCGGGGATCCCGAAGGAGATGTATCTCTGTCCATTCGGGGAGACCCCGAACCGTAGGCCGGGTACGCCCCAACTGAAGCCCACGCCGCTCTTACTCAGGGTCCAGCGGAAGGGTCCGGACTGAAGGACTTTACGGAATCGCCAGCCCATAGATCCTCCGAAGTGGGCGCCATACAGCGGCTGCGTTTCGCCACTCTACAAGTTGTGCCTCAGAAACTGCGAGAAAGTTGGCAGGAAGAGTTGCGCGTACTCGCCCTCGCACCTCTGCAATTCGCCTCGAACCGACGCGAGTCTTTGGGCGAGTGCCGCCAGCTGAGCAGCGACAGCCTGCCGCTGGCGCTCGTATTGATGAACGATCCCGTTCTCGATGTCTCCGGGCAGTCGAGTGGGAAGCTTCCTCCGGGCCTCTGCCTCCCAGGTCGCCAGACGTGCCTTTATCAAAGACTCGCGTTTCTGACCGATCCCCGGGACACGCCTCAAGTTGGGCGTCCGATACACATCATATGCATTTGCGAGTCCAGCAGCCCGAAGGCTGCCGATCACCGCCAGGCCAATGCCATGGATAGTTGTGAGGTTTGCGACGTCTATCTGGCTCAGGGCGGTAGCTAATCCCTGGCTCTGGAGGTGCTTGAGCGCCTTCTCAAGCTCCTGGGCCTGTCGCTGGCTGAGTCGAGCCGGTTCCCCTTGAAGACGACCCTGATCGGCTAGAGCTGCGTCAACCTCCTTCCGGAGGTGTATGAGTTGCTGCTCGAGTTCCGCTCTTCGCGCAAAGACCGGTAGGTGGCGAAACGCACGGTAGCGATCGAGGACGTATGCAGCGCCGGCAATCGCTGCGAATAGGACGACGCCCTGTATCGTGATGAGCCCACCGAAGTAGAATGCCGCCAGAGCGATCAGAAAGGCCAGCGTCGATGCCAAAGACCAGCGGAGTCTGAGCCAAGCAACCGGACTGCCACGTCGGGGAGGGGCGCCCCTGCTCGGTCCTGCGTCGGGTGGTGGCGCCGGAGCGGTGACCCACCAGGGTCTCGCTTGGACAGGGGCGTTGAGGGACTTCTCTAACAGCGGGACTTCGCCTGGTGTGCGCAGACAGGCCGACCGTAGGAGCTCGACCAGTTCCCTGAGTTGACCGTCGGGCGAGGCGCGAAGCTTCTGGAAGAGGGATGAACGATCTGGGTGTTCGAAATCAGCGCGCGTAAACAGGAGATTGTCACCTGTGCTGAACTGGTACCAGAGCGCGGGTTCGATGGCCAACGCATACAGACCGGTTGCGATGACGATAAGGGGGAACCGGTCAAGTTGTGAATCATAGATCCTGCCATCGCGGCGAGGGTGCTGGTATGAGGGGAGACCTTGTTCCGGCGCCCTGTGTCCAGCAAACGCTGGTATGAACATCCCATCGTAGTCGACGAGCGTCAGTTGAGTCCCCCGCAGGATTATGTTGCCATGCTGAAGATCGCCGTGAGCGATCCCCCTGCTCTCAAGATCCCTCACCATCTTGACAATCTGACCGGCAAGGGCCACGAGAACATTCGGTCGGAAGAGATTCGCTTCCACGTACTTGTCCAAGCACTGCCCGTCAACCCACTGCATCTTCACGACGCCATAGCGCTTGCCGTTGACGAGCATTTCGTCCTCAAGAAGGCGACACTCGACAAAGTACGGAAGACCGCTCGCCATAACGGCCTCAGAGATGCGCGCGTATCTTGTACGAAGATCGTGGGCAGATCTGGTGAAACACTTCACCGCCCAACGATGCGCGTTGTTCCTGAGTTCGTAGACCTGAGCGAAGTTGCCGGTCCACACCTTCGGCATCCGGGTAAGTGGGTGTCTTTCGACGGTGGAACGCTTGAGATCGGAGTCTCGAAAGCAGACGTTGGGGTTCTGGATCGCGGCGGTGTAGTCGTTGGGGCTAGGCCAGGCTGTCATGCTCGGCCGAAAGAACGAACTCTATCTTGACGAGCGTCACGTCATCGTTGCGCATGGCGCCATCGTGGAGACGGGCTGCGACGAATTCCTCAAGGTCGGATATGCTCTCGAGCGCATCTAGCAATCGCCACGGCTGTCGGCACTCATGGTCACCTCTGAGGAACCACTCTGCGAGGGCGTCGGTAACGAGGTAGATCTTGTCCGCGGGGGAGGCACTCCCGGGGATGATGCGAAGCAAGTCTCCGATGGAACGTGCGACGGTTGGGATCAACGGTGGCGTGTTGCCGAAAGAGGCAGGATCGTCCAGCGGAAAAGCGAACCGCAGATAATCGTCTTGGACGATGAAGAGACAGCAGTCGCCGTAGCCCACGGCCTGCCAGAAGATGGTCGACGTGGTTGCAGAGGTGCGATCAAACCACATGCCAAGGAAGGTCGCATGGGAGCCTAGGCGAAGCTTCTCCCTCGTGAACCAAGGAAGTGGCCTAGCAGTGAGAGATGACTCCCATGAGGACCACTTCGGTCTACAAGACTGATCCAGCCAGGCATCTATCGCCAGGGCATCTAGCGAGGATGGTTGAAGCTCTGGGAAGCTGTCTACAAGGATCCGAGCCCAGATGCCGGAGTAGGAAGCGTCGCTGGCACCGTCAGCGATTGCGAAGTGACCTGTGGATGGAGAGAGGGCGAGCGCGTCTTCACACTCCTCTGGAGCGTTCCCCTGCTTCGATCTCTGGCCGCTGAAGACGACTCTCGGGCGAAGAGTCATCTCAACCCAGTGACTCTCGTGCCAATATCAAGAAAGCGAATGGTCTCCACGAGGTCGGCGTTAAAGGCGAAGCCACGCGTGCCGTCGGACACTGGATAACCTTCGGCCTTCGCCGCGGCGCGCACGGGCGTGGGCAGAGAACTTGACATAGAGAAGAGTAGACGAGCGAATTGGTCAGGCAGGCCAGCGTCGGACTCAGGGAAGGTAATTGGCGGGCTCCCAGTGGAGGACAGGTGGAGATTGAAAAGGCAGGCAGCACCGTCGTTCGTGGCCAGTCGCCGGAGCTCGGATGCCACGCCAGAGGGGTCGCCGTCGGTGGATTCCCCGTCAGTAATATGAATGGCGGTTGGCGGGTAGGAGAGTGGATGGGCTGTAACCCAACCCTCAAGGAGTTGTTTGGCGCGTCGGAGCGCCTCGCACATCGGCGTTCCGCCGTTATGCACAGGGTCGAGCCAAACCGGAAGCTGGAAAGTCTGCTCGACCAGGCCACCTGCCCCGTCAGATACCTTCCTCATCCGCTCCTCGAGACGAACCGGATTGAAAGCGATCTCGCTTATGCGTACCAGATCGCGACCGGCAAGGGGGCCCTGAAGTACCGGTCCTATGGAATGCCCATAGCCCATCACCCCGACGTCGAAGTAATCACGGACTTCCTCACCCTTCGCGCACCGCGTTACGAGCGTCTGCAGCAATCTATTGATGGCATCCGAGAGCTCCTGCGCCTTCGAGCGTCCAGTGGTTCCTGCACCGCCAAACGGATCCCCCATCGAGCCAGACTGATCAATGAGGAACAGGAAGGCGGATGGGTTTGCACGGCTGATCTCGGCTGAGTAGGGCACGTCTCCCTCCCCTCTGGGCAGTTGGACTTGAGTGAAGACAGCGCCGAAGGCGACTCGGCGAATGGGCAGAAGTTCCCAAGCCGACCCCTTGGCCCGACATTGTGCAAGAGAATGACGCCCTCCGACAAGGGCGTAGGAGTCCATTTTGCCAGATCGTAGCGTTGCGCAGCGTGGGCGCCACGTGGCCTGGCCCCGATGCGCAATCCCTTGATCCCGAGCGCCGTCCCGAGGCCTGACTACGACACGTTCCGGGCGGAACACGAAACGGAACGCTTTGCGAAGGTAACAGGCCATAGCTCCCTCGACCCCGAGTGCTGCGGGGTGTTGGCGCCTCCTCCCGCGTCGTCGCGTACTACTTCTCGTCGTACTGGAGATGCGCAGACTCAGGCATGCCGCCCCACACGTAGGCTTGACCCAGCGCAACGTTGTCAGCCCGTGGGACTGGGGGTGGTCCGCACCAAGGGCTCGGGCTGTGGCTCAGCCAGGCAGGGCGCGCCGTCCGCGGGGCATTGCGGCGCGGGACGCCATGCCTTTGGCGCGTGATGGCGGGATGATTTCGACCTGCAGGCGTCCGCCCAGGGCAGTAACCATCCGGACCAGAGTCTTGAGCTGGAGGTTCTTCACCGTCCCCGACTCTAGCTTTGCGATCGCCGGCTGGCTCACGCCTACGAGCCGCGCCACTTGGCGCTGAGAGAGCCCACGCGCCTCGCGGAGCGCGGCGAGTTGCTGCTCCAGCCGCAGCTCATTCAGCCGCACCTCGACCTGTTCCCGCAGCCGCGCATCCTGGGCCAGCTGCGTCTCGACCCACTCCATCACATCGGCCTTCGTCGGCATCGCCTGCCCTCTCCCGGTCATGTCCCGTTCCGTTGCCGCTCGGCGGTCTCCAGGGACCGCCGGTATCCCCGGACCCGCGTGAGCACCCCCGGCGGGATCTCTTGCCGCTTCTTGATCAGGCCGTCCAGCAACACGATTCGGTGGCCTGGCCGGAACGTGTAGAAGAGCCGGACCGGCCCGGCGCGCAACTCGAAGAGCCCCTCGCCGAGCGGCTTCGAGTGCGGCATCTTCAGCGCATTGCCCTCCTCGGCGAGGAGTTTCAAGAGCGCCAGGACGTCGACCCGCGCTCGGCCGCCCAGGCCCTCAAGGAACGCCCGGACCGGGCTCTCCCCGGAATCCAGTACGAAGCGCTCCAGCGTCCACGGCGGTGGGCTGGCGCGCATACCCTAATGCTAATAGCTCGAGAGTTATCGCGTCAAGGTCATGGCCGGCGAGCCCTTGTCGGGTGCCCTGTCTCCGTCGCACCGACCCCGGGGCCCTCGTGGTCCCCGACGGGCCCCGTCAACCCGGGCTGCTGGGTGGGAGCCGGGGGTTCACCCAGTGACCCGTCGGTGCCCCGATTCCCGCGGCCGCTGACGCCCAGGCGGGCCCCATCTCGTTACCGTCACGGCCGCGCCTCGACGGCGTGTGCGAAAGAGGAGACGGGTGAATGGCGCACTCCCGGGACGTGAAGCACGCAGTGCGACACGCGATCGCCCTCGGGTCCCTGGTCTTGGCGGTCGCGCTGGCGCTGGAGCCGGCGGTCCTCTGGGCGCAGGGGGCGGGCTGCGGCGGGACCGCGATCCAGTTCACGAGCCTCGACAACCTGCTCCGGACGGCCTGGGAGTACCTCACTAGCGGGGCGGTCATCCGGATCATGGCGGCCGCGTTCATCATCGCCGGGGTCGCCGGGATGATCGGCCGCCGGCCATCGGTGGCGGTCATTGGCCTGCTCGCGGGCGCCGTGACAGCCTTCGTCCCCACGATCCTCGGCACGCTGATCTCGCAGAACACCGCGACGGCGCTCCAGATCTGCGGCTAGCGTCGAAGCGAGGCGGTCATCGTGGCGCGCGTTCTTCTCCGTTGCCTTGTCGGTCTGATCCTGGTCGTGCTCGCAGGCCTGGGCTCGGGCGCGAACGCCCAGCCGACGTCGCCAGCCGCGACGGCCGAGGGTGACGCTGCCGAGGCCGGGCGGGTCTATCTCAGCCAGAGCCTCGCGGCGCTCCAGTGGGCGCGGCGCTACGCGGAGGCCGCCGCGCGGTCGGGGGAGCCGGCGGGTTTCGACGTCGCGCGCTACCGCGCTGAGCTCGACACGATCGCCCACGGTCTGGAGCGCTACCTCCGGCCCGAGGGGCCGTCGCCTGGGCCGCTCACGCCCGTCGAGATCACGGGCCAGTTCCTCCTCGAGGGGCTCCGCAGCCATGTGCCCCGACCCGCCACGGAACCACAGCCGTGATGCCGCAGGCCCCCTTCACGGGGGAGGCTGGGGAGCGACCGGGCCTGCGGCCGTGCCCGCGGATCCTCGACGAGCCGCTCCGGTTCCTGGGCCTCGACGCCGAGGACGGTGCGGTCGGATTGACGCTGTTCACCCTGCTGCATCTCCTGGGCGCCTCGTTCTGGGGCGTGGTCGTCGGGCTCGGCGCGGCCGGGCTGCTCCTCGCCCTCAAGCGCGGCCAGCCGCCGGGCATCGTGCGCCATCACCTGTGGTCCCTGGGGCTGCCCTTCCGGCCGTTGCCGCCGCCCCCGGTCGTGACGGGCGAGAGGCGATCTCCGTGGTAGGAGAGCGCCGGCCGACGTACTGGGAGTGGCGCGCGGAGCTCGAGGTCCAGCGCGTCCGCTGGCAGCGCATCGCCTTCGGCCTTGCGCTTGGGACGCTGGGTCTCGTGGGGTTGCTCGTGTATCAGAGCCTGCGGCCCCGGCCGATCTACTACGTCACGACTACGCGGGGCGTCGCGGAGCCGGGACACGTCCCGGAGGCCGTGGTCGAGGGGTTCGCCGCGCGGGTCGTCGGGCTCCTCGGCAACCTGACGCCCGCCACGGCAGCCGCCGGCTACGAGCAGAGCCGCCGGTACCTGGCGCCGAAACTGGTGGACCGGCTCCACGTCCAGGCGCAGGAGGACCTCAAGCGGATCACGGACCAGCAGCTCGCCACGACATTCGCCATCCACCAGGCCGTGGTCGAGCCGCGGGGCGAGGCCTGGCGGGTCAGCCTGCGCGGGACCCGGCAGAGCTGGTCCCGCAGCCAGTTCCTCGGGGAGGACCGCCTGCGCTACACGCTCGAGGTCGCGCGCACCCCGGTGACGGAGTTGAACCCCTGGGGACTCCAGGTGAGCGGTCTCAAGCTCGAGC
>JBBITS010000122.1:1706-7828 GCA_037440665.1 Chloroflexota bacterium | reverse complement strand
CCTCGTACACCTGTTACCCATCTCTCTGGTCTACACAGCGAAGCGGAGAGGGGGACCGATCCTTCCGGGGAAGGACAGGTGGGGTGAGGTGGAACGCGAGTTCAATCGTTTGGCTTGCTCACCGGTTTCGTCGATGACCATCAAGGTGGCCGCCGCCCCTGGGCCCTTCTTGCCACGCTGTCGCAGACTCGACTCGGGCGAGAAGCGTGGCCTTCACACTTCTGCAACGCTTCACACGGCGGCTGCGGCCACCGCTCTCACGCGCTCCAGCGCCTCCTCGACGTCGGCGCGGGTGATGCCGTAGTGCGTGTTCATGCGCAGACGTCCGTGGCCGATGGCGGTGACGAGGACACCGCGCTCGCGGAGCTGGCGCGCGAACGCGCTTGGGCTCATGCCTTCGACGTCGAAGATGACGATGTTGGTCTGCACGCGCGACGGGTCGAGCGAGAGGCTGGGGATGCTCGCCAGGCCATACGCCAGGACGCGCGCGTTCTCGTGATCCTCAGCGAGCCGGTCGACCATCGTCTCCAGCGCGACGATGCCCCCCGCCGCGATGACGCCCGCCTGGCGCATGCCGCCGCCGACCATCTTCCGCATCTTCCGCGCCTTCGCGACGAACTCGGCGCCGCCGCACACCAGCGAGCCCACAGGAGCCGAGAGTCCCTTCGACAGGCAGAAGCTCACCGAGTCGACGTCCTTCGTCAGTTCCCACGCTGGGACGCTCAGCGCCACGGCGGCGTTGAAGACGCGCGCGCCGTCGAGGTGCACGGCGACGCCATGGCGGTGCGCGACGTCCGCGATGGCCGCCGTGTCCTCGGGCGTCAGAGCGGCGCCGCCGCAGCGGTTGTGGGTGTTCTCGATGCAGACCAGCGCCGTGTGCGGGAAGTGGATGTTCTCGCCGCGGATCGTCTCCTCGATCTCGGCCGGATTCATCATGCCGCGCGCGTCGTTGGCGACCGGCCGTAGCTGAATGCCGCCGAGGCCCGCCGCGCCCGCGACCTCGTAGTGCAGGATATGGGACTCGCTGCCGACGATGGCCTCGTCGCCGCGCGCGCAGTGCGCCAGCAGCGACACGAGGTTCGCCATCGTGCCGCTGGCCACGAACACGGCGGCCTCCTTGCCCACGCGCTCGGCGGCCAGGCGTTCGAGCCGGTTGACCGTCGGGTCCTCGCCGAAGACGTCGTCACCGAGTTCGGCCTCGGCCATGGCGCGGCGCATCTCGGGCGTCGGCAGGGTGACGGTGTCGCTGCGGAGGTCGATGACTCGTTCGGTCAATGGGGCCTCGCTGCCCAGAGCGTCTGGTAGTGGTCGTCGCCGGTGACGGCGGCCAGCTCCTCGGCGCGCTCCTCGCGGCGAAGCTCGGCGAGGGCCAGGTCGCAGGCCTCCTGCGTGCCGACGTAGCCCATGCCGGCGAGGCGCTCGGTGATGCGCTCCCAGACGCCGCTGTCGACCATCGTCTGCACGTGGCGCGGCCAGATGAACGACATCAGACGTTCGGGGACGTGGAAGCGCGGGCGAAGCTGCTTGATGGTCTTGAAACGCTCCTCGATGGAGGCGGCGGGAGGCACGACGCGGATAAGCGGTCCTTCGTCGTCGCTGGCTCGAGTGTCGATGAGCAGGCGCTTGTTGATGATGGCGAAGCGGACGACCAGCACCTCGGCGGTGTCGATGGCCTTGAAGACCTCCTTGAGGTCGACGCCGTATTCGGGTTCCACGGAGACCTCCGGAGAGCGAGGGGCCCGCGCCCGCCGCATCGGCCGGAGCGGGGCCGGTTCATGCGCAGTCTAGGCCTGCCGGGAGCGGCGAGGCAAGCGCGAGGGGCGACTGGTCCTACAGGTATATCCCCCGGATGGTCACGGCCTCGACAACGCGGGTGGTGGCCAGCATCTACGCCGCTTCGCGGAACGAGACGCCGCTCCGGTCCGCTAGCGCTGCCACATCGGCGAAACGCTGGCGATCGCCTACGCCTTCGGCGCCCGGTGCGGCCCTTGAAGACCGCTCGGCTGAATCTCTCTCGCCGAGCCACGTCGACCTCCCTGTCGAACGGTGTAGCCACGCGGCTCGGCGAACTCGCGGGCGTCGCTCTCCATGGCGAATGCGGCAATTCGCTCGCCTGTCGGACCCAGCACCAGGAAGTTCCCCTGCGCGTGTAGCTGCACGGTGTAGCTGCGTGGCTCGGCGAACTCGATGGCGTCGTCCTGCAATGCGAACGCTGCGACCCGTTCGCCTTCCGGGCCTACTACCAGGTAGTTCCCCTGTGTGCGTATGGGCTTCATTGGCTGCCTCCTTGCCTGCCAGGGCTACTCGCTCGCGCCTCCTACGGGTATATCCCCCGGATGGTCACGGCCTCGACGACGCGGGTGATGGCCAGCATGTACGCGGCCTCGCGGAACGAGACGCCGCTCCGGTCCGCCAGCGCCGCCACGTCGGCGAAGCCCTTGACCATCAGACGTTCCATGCGCCGGTTGACCTCGTCCTCCTCCCAGAAGAACGACTGCAGGTCCTGCACCCACTCGAAGTACGACACCACCACGCCGCCCGCGTTGGCCAGGATGTCGGGCACGATGAAGACGCCGTTGTCCTGCAGGATGCGGTCGGCCTCCGGGGTCAGCGGGCCGTTGGCGGCCTCGACGACGGTCTTCGCGCGCACGCGGTCCGCGTTCTCGGCCGTTACCTGCCCCTCGATGGCGGCGGGCACCAGCACGTCTACGGGCAGCTCCAGCAGCTCGGCGTTGGTGATGACGTCGCCCGCCCGGCCGTCGCTGATCCGGCCGCGGGGCCCGCGTGCGCTGAGCAGCGCTTCGATGTCGAGGCCCTGCTTCGGATTGTAGATGCCGCCGCGGGAGTCGCTGACGGCGACGACCTTCGCGCCTTCGCGGGACAGCAGGCGCGCCGCGACGCTGCCGACGTTGCCGAAGCCCTGGATGGCGACGGTGGCCCCTTCGAGCGGCCTGCCCAGGCGCTTGAAGGCCTCGCCCACGACCACGGCGACGCCCCGGCCCGTCGCCTCGTAGCGTCCGAGGCTGCCGCCGACGCTCGGCGGCTTGCCGGTGACGACGCCGCGCACGGTGTAGCCCCGGTGCATGGAATAGGTGTCCATCATCCAGGCCATCACGCGCGCGTCGGTGCCGATGTCGGGCGCGGGGATGTCCTCTTCGGGGCCGATGAGGATGCTGATCTCGGTGGTGTAGCGCCGGGTGAGGCGCTCCAGTTCACCGTCGGACAGCGTCTTGGGGTCGCAGATGACGCCGCCCTTGGCGCCGCCGTAGGGCAGATTGGCGACGGCGGTCTTCCAGGTCATCCACATGGCGAGCGCCTTGACCTCGTCGAGGGTTACGCCGGGGTGGTAGCGGATGCCGCCCTTGACGGGACCGCGCGCCGAGTTGTGGTGCACGCGGTAGCCGGTGAAGGTCCGGGTCGCTCCGTCGTCCATTTTCACGGGGAAGTGGACGGTGAGTTCGCGGTTAGGCGCGCGGAGGATCTCGCGCATGCCGTGGTCGATGTTCAGACGCGCGGCGACGGCGTCGAACTGGGCGACAGCGGTCTCGAAAGCGCCGCCGGGACCGGCGGTGGAAGCGCCGGGGGTCTCCGTCCTGACCATGCGTCCTCCTGTGAGAATCATCGGCCGCGCGGGGTCAGGATACCATCGGCCTGCGGCGACACGCCTGGCGCCGCAAAGCGCGAGGCCCCTCCTGGGAGGGGCCTCGCGGGCGTTGCTCGCGGCCGGGGTCCGGCCTATTCGTCTAGGTCGGGCTCGGCGGTATACGTGTGCGGGAAGGCGGGCGCCGCTGGCGGCTCCTCGGGCTCGGTAAGTTCCAACTCGTCCAGATCGATGTCTTCTTCGCCCTCGAACTCCTCTGCTTCCTCCTCGCCTCCCTCGGGCGGCTCTTCCATCAGTTCGGCCAGGCCCTCCTCGATTTCGTCGGCGACGATGCCGCCCTCTTCCAGGCTCAGCGGTCGCGGGATTTCGCGCACCGGCGCCGGAGGCAGTTCGATAGCCGCCCGCGCGGGGATGAGCTTGCCGATGATAACGTTCTCCTTGAGGCCGAGCAGGTGGTCGGTCTGGCCGGCGATGGCGGCCTCGGTGAGCACCCGCGTCGTCTCCTGGAACGAGGCGGCGGCGAGGAAGCTGTCGGTGCTGAGCGAGGCCTTGGTAACGCCGAGAAGCACCGGCTGGGCGATGGCGGGCTCGCCGCCCTCGGCCAGCACCTTGGCGTTCAGGTCCTCGAACTGGAAGCGGTCGATCAGCTCGCCCGGAAGCAGCTCGGTGTCGCCGGCCGACTCGACGCGGACCTTGCGCAGCATCTGCCGTACGATTACCTCGATGTGCTTGTCGTTGATGGTCACGCCCTGAGAGCGGTAGACCTTCTGCACTTCGTCGACCAGGTACTTCTGGACGGCCTCCGGCCCCATGATGCGCAGGATGTCCTGCGGGTTCAGGGCGCCCTCGGTTAGCTGCTGACCGGCCACCACGGCCGCCCCGCCGGAGATGCGCACGCGGGCTGTGGACGGGACCGGGTACTCGCGCTCCTCCCGCTCCTCGTAGGTCACTGAGACCTTCTTCTTGCCGCGGTGGATGGACACCTTGCCGGCGATGCGCGCGACCACGGCCTGAGCGAGCGCCGTTTCCTCTGCGCCCTTCTTCGCGCCCTTCTTCTTCGCGGGCGCTTTGGCCTTTGTCTTGGCCTTGGGCTTCTCTTCGGGCTCGGCCAGCGCCTCCTCGGTCATTGCGATGGGCGCGCCCTGGTCGATGTCCTGTCCGTCCTGGACGACGAGCTTCATCCCCTCGGGAATCTCGTACTGGTCGCTGAAGAAGTCGGTCGACACGACGCGTACGCGGGCGAGGTCGCCGTCACGCGCGATCTCGGCGATGCCGTCGATCTCGGAGATGACGGCCTGGCCTTTGGGCACGCGGGCCTCGAACAGCTCCTCGACGCGGGGAAGGCCGCTGGTGATGTCCTCGCCGGCGACGCCGCCTGTGTGGAACGTGCGCATGGTGAGCTGCGTGCCCGGCTCGCCGATGGACTGCGCGGCGACGATGCCCACCGCGGCCAGCGGCTCGACGAGCTGGCCCGAGGCCAGATTGCGGCCGTAGCACATGGCGCAGAGGCCGCGCCGCGCCTGGCACGATAGCGGCGAACGCACGTAGACGCGATCGATGCCAGCCGCCTCCAGCCGCGCCACCGCTTCCTCGGTGATCTCCTCGTTCGGCCCAACGAGGACCTCGCCTGTGTTGGGGTCGGCGACTGGCGCGGAGGTGAACCGGCCGATGATGCGCTCGGCGAAGGACTCCAGGACGCCGCGCTCGGGGCGGTACAGCCACACGCCCTGCGTCGTTTCGCAATCCTCCTCCAGGATGATGACGTCCTGGGCCACGTCGATGAGGCGGCGTGTCAGATAGCCCGAGTCGGCCGTCCGGAGAGCCGTGTCTGCGAGACCTTTGCGCGCGCCGTGCGTCGAGATGAAGTACTCAAGAACGGATAGCCCCTCGCGGAAGCTCGACCGGATGGGCAACGGGATGATGCGTCCGGACGGGTCGGACATCAGGCCGCGCATGCCGGCCATCTGGCGAATCTGGGTGATATTACCCTTGGCGCCCGACGTCGCCATCATGTGCACCGAGCCGTAGCGGTCGAGGCTGCGCTGGATGGCGCGCTCCACTTCGTCCGTCGTGCGCTGCCAGATCTCGACGGTCCGGTCGTATCGCTCCTGCTCGGTGATGAGGCCCATCTGGTATTCCTCGTCCATCTCGGCCATGGCGGCCTCGGCCTGGGCCAGGAGGTCCCGCTTCTCATCGGGAACGCGCAGATCGTTCACCGAGATGGTGATGCCCGACCGCGTCGCGAACTCGAAGCCGATGCGCTTGATGCGGTCCACCATGTCCGCCGTCTGCTCGTTCCCCAGGTACTGGTACGCCTTGGCGACCACGTGTTTGAGGTTCTTGCGGTCCATCTCGACGTTCCAGTCCTCGACGGAGAACTCCTCGGGCAGGAACTCGGCGAACATGATGCGGCCGACGGTGGTTTCGATGAACTCGCCGCCGGCGCGCGCGTCTCGCACCTTGATAGGCGCGTGGAGATCGACAACGCCGGCAAGGTTATTCTTTACTCCGGCTGTAATTC
>JBBITS010000122.1:0-1696 GCA_037440665.1 Chloroflexota bacterium | reverse complement strand
GAGGTCGAAGGCCAGGCGCGCCTCCTGAAAACTGCCGTAGACACCCTGAGTGCGAGCCAAGAGCTGGGCGACGCCGTCGGCGTTCTTAGCGCCTTTGCCGCGGGGAGCAGGTCTGGGCGCGGCCTTCGCGCCCTTCTTGCCTGCGGGCGCTCCTGCCTCGGGAGCGTGATACGCGCCCTTGGCGGAGGGGTTGCGGAGAGTCAGGTAGTAGCAGCCCAGCACCATGTCGAGGGTGGGCGCCACGATGGGCTCGCCCGAACCCGGCGACAGCAGGTTGTGCGTGGAAAGCATCACCTGGCGGGCTTCGGCGACGGCTTCGCGCGACAGTGGCACATGGACGGCCATCTGGTCGCCGTCGAAGTCGGCGTTGAAGGCGGTGCAGACCAGCGGGTGAATCTGGATGGCGCTGCCTTCGATGAGCACCGGCTCGAACGCCTGAATGCCAAGGCGGTGCAGCGTCGGCGCACGGTTCAGAAGGACCGGGCGGGTCCCGATGACCTCGTCCAGAACGTCCCAGACCTCCGGGCGGGCGCGCTCGACGATGCGCTTGGCGCTCTTGATGTTGTGCGCCATGCCCTGGGAGACGAGAGCGTGCATCACAAAGGGCTTGAACAGCTCCAGCGCCATCCGCTTGGGCAGGCCGCACTGGTGCAGCTTCAGCTCGGGGCCGACGACGATGACCGACCGGCCCGAGTAATCGACGCGCTTGCCCAGCAGGTTCTGGCGGAAACGCCCCTGCTTGCCCTTGAGCATGTCGCTGAGCGACTTGAGCTTGTGGTTGCCCGACCCCGAGACGGCGCGGCCCCGGCGGCCATTGTCGATGAGCGAGTCGACGGCCTCCTGCAGCATGCGCTTCTCGTTGCGGATGATGATCTCGGGCGCGCCTAGCTCTAGCAGGCGCTTGAGCCGGTTGTTGCGGTTGATCACGCGCCGGTAGAGGTCGTTCAAGTCGCTGGTGGCGAAGCGGCCGCCATCGAGCTGAACCATCGGGCGAAGGTCGGGCGGCAGCACAGGCAGAACGGTGAACACCATCCACTCCGGGCGGTTGGCGCTCTTGCGGAGCTGCTCGACCACGCGCAAGCGCTTGGTGGCCTTCTTGCGCCTCTGGCCAGAGGACGAGTAGACCTCGGTCTGGAGCCGCTCCCGCAGACGCCCGACGTCGACGCGCTGCAGGACCTCAAGGACGGCTTCGGCGCCCATGCCGGCGCGGAAGACGTTGGGGTAGCGTTCCGACAGGTCCTTGTACTTCGCCTCCGTCAGCAACGTCATCCGGTCGGCCTCGATGGGGTCGGCCAGATCTTCGAGGTCGCGGATGCGCTCCTTGAACTCGACTTCGATGGACTCGCGCTCGGTGCGGACCTTCTCTTCGAGGGGCTTCAGCTTCTCTAGCGCCTCGGCGCGGGCCTGTTCGATACCGGCGTCGGCGAGCAGTTCGGCGTCGGCCTTGCGCGCCGCCGCCTCGTTCTCGATGGCCTGCACGTGCTCCTGGGCCAGCTTCTTGAGGGTGTCGGCAGCTTTCTTCGGGATGTCCTCGCCGCGCTCTACGATCACAGCGTCGCCAATGGCGTACTTCTTCCGCGCCTTCTCGCCGGCCAACTCCTTCAGATCGGCTTGCATGGCGACGGCGCTGGCCATGAGCTTGTCGGTCTGCTTCTCGCGCTCGATGGTGATGCCGTGCTCGTCGAGTCGCACGCGC
>JBBITS010000121.1:0-7849 GCA_037440665.1 Chloroflexota bacterium | reverse complement strand
CCCGTCGGCTGTACCACCTATTTCATCAATGACCATCAGCGTGGCAGAACCGTGGTCGGGGTCACCGCCAGGCTGAAAGCCTGGCCTTCATTTGGGTGAGGGAAAGCCTGGCCTTCTTGGGATGGGCGCGGAACCACGACCGAATCCACCAATAGAAGGCCACGCTTCAGCGTGGCCTGACTGCTGCCTATTACGGCGTCAACACGATCTTTCCGAACTGCTCACGGTTCAGCATCCGGCTGACGGCTGCCCTGATCTCCGACAGCGGGTACACCCTGTCGACGACGGGACGAAGCTGCCCGCTAGCGATGAAGGGCATCGCCTGCAGCAGCTCTTCCTTCCGGCCCATGAACGAGCCGAGGATCATCTGATGGCCGAAGAAGAAGCGCGTGACGTTGATGGTCGCGGTCTGCGCCGCGGTCGCACCACAAGTGACCAGACGGCCGTCGGGGCCCAGCGCTCGCACCGAGGCCTCGAAAATCTCGCCGCCGACGTGCTCTACGACGACGTCGACGCCCCGCCCTCCGGTAAGCTTGCGGACCTCCTCGTCGAGCTTCGACGTGGTGTAGTTCACTACGTCGTCGGCACCCAGCTCGCGGGCCTTGTCGAGTTTTGCGTCGGAGCCGGCGCTGGCGATGACGCGCCCGGCGCCGTTGAGCCTAGCGATCTGGATGGCGGCCGAGCCGACGCCCGCGCCGGCGGCGTTCACCAGCACCGTCTCGCCGCGCTGGAGGCGCGCCCTGTCCGTGAGCATGTGCCAGGCGGTGACGAAGACGAGCGGGATGGAGGCCGCCTCCTCGAACGACAGGTTCCCCGGCTTGGGAATCAGGTTGACGGCAGGCACGACGACGTACTCGGCCAGCCCGCCATCGCGGCCTTGACCCAGGAGGCGATATCGCGGGCAGCGGTTGTCGCGCCCTTGCAGGCAGGCCATGCAGACGCCGCAGCTAACGCCGGGGTGCAGCATCACCGCGTCGCCCACCTGCGCGTTGACGACACCGGGCCCGACGGTCTCGACCTCGCCCGCGACGTCGGAGCCGTGGAGGCGCGGCGGGTCGAACTTCGCGCCGGGCGGCGCCTTGGCTGCCCACGCCTCCAGGTGATTCAGCGCCACGGCCTTGACTCTCACGCGAACCTCGCTCGGTCCGGCCACGGGGTCAGGGGCGTCCTCGTACATGTAGCTCTCGACTCCACCCGATTCGTGGATACGCGCCGCCTTCATACTGGTTTCCTCCTGTCGCAAAGTCATCGTTGCCGCCAGGAACGGCAGCCCGCTTAGAATGACGAAGGCCGCATTCTGGGGCAACGTGCCAATGGACGCTAATCGCCAGCCGCCACGACGCAATCCGCCGCTTCTGACCGATGCCGAGGTCATTGAACGCCTGCCGGAGGTGTGGAAGGCGTTGGACGAATTCAACGAAGGCTTCTGGTTCGAGGCGCACGAGACGCTGGAAGACCTCTGGTACGTCTCGCCGTGGCCCGCGCGCCAGTTCTTCCAGGGCGTCATCCAGGCCGCCGCCGCCTTCGTCCACCTGGCGCGCCGACAGCCCGAGGGCGCTGTGAAGCTCCTGCGGGAGGCCCACGCTAAACTCGCTCCGTTCGCGCCGGAATACCTGGGAGTCGATGTCGGAACTCTGGTCCGCGATCTCGACGGCGCGCGCCGGGCTATCGCAGCGCTGGACCCCTCGGAGTGCGACGCCTATCGCGCCTCTGTGCCGCGCGTAGCCTTCCACCGCATCAGGCCGCAGACGACCGTGCGCGAGGGCATCGCTCCCGCGCGGCGGGCGTGATGACGACCGCGCGCCTAGCGGATACAATCCCGGCAACGTGCGAGCGTATCCCCGCCTGCTGACGATCCTTGCGCTCACCTCCGCGGCGCTCATGACGGCGTCGTGCAGGGAGGATCAGTCTTCTCCGGAACCACCGCCTACGGCGGAGGGCGAAGGCCCGCCCCGGCCCTTCGAGATGGGCATCAGTTTGCTGCCGCCGACGCTGGACGAAGCTGGCTACGCGCGAACCTTCGACCTGGCGGCCCTGGCCGGAGAGGTCGTCCTGATCAAGCGCACGCCCCCGTGGGACGAATTCGTCCCCGGCGGCCAGATCACTGAGAAGACGGCGTCGATCACTGAGCAGGAGCGCGACCTCGTCCGCGACCAGGGCCTGAAGCTGTTCTTCGCCATCGACCCGACGGATCCCGCCGACCGGAGGCGCCTCGCCGGACTGCCCGAGGACCTGCGCGGCGCCGGCTTCGCGAATCCAGACGTCCAGCGCGCCCTAGAGGCGTACGCCGAGTACGTGGTCAAGAACTACAGCCCCGATTACCTGGCTATCGCCACGGACGTCAATCTGTACGCGGCCGCTCACAGGGAAGACTTCGCCGTCTTCGTGGCCCTCTACGCCGAGATCTACGACCGTCTGAAGGATCTGTCACCCGACACGATGATCTTCGTCACGTTTCAGTACGAGGACCTCGCGGGCGTGCTCCCGACCGTTCAGGAGCATGACCCCTCATGGGAGATCGTCGAGGAGTTCGGCGACCGCCTGGACTTGCTGGCCATCTCGACGTACCCCAGCCTGGCGTTCGAGAGCGTGAAGGCCATACCGGCGGGCTACTACTCGCAGGCCCTCGACCACACGACGGCGCCACTGGCCATCGCCGAGACAGGCTACTCCTCCGGCCCGGGCCGGCGAGGGCTCAACGCGGGCACCGAGCCGCTGCAGGAGGAGTTCGCCCGCTTCATTCTCTTGAACGCGCAGGCACTGGACGCGCAGTTCGTCATCTGGCTGGCGGGATGGGACCTGGCGTACGCGACGCAGCCGCCCCTGGACGTGTTTCGCTACGTCGGCCTCCGCCGGGACGACGATTCGGCGAAGCCTGCGTGGAAGGTGTGGGAGCAGGCCGTCAAGCGCCCGCTGGACGAGAGCGAGGCGAGCCGGTAGCGGCCGCTGCTACACTTTCGCCTGCTATGCTTGGGCCGGTGTGGACGCGCTGCGAACCCACGAGGTCCGCCTTCAAGACGGCGAACTCGTCCTCCGCCCGCTGACGGAGGGCGACTGGGACATCCTTCTCAGTTGGATCAACGATCCGGAAATCCTGCGCTGGGCTGACGACTCCGTCTCCTTCTACGACCTTGGTCTGCTACAGGCCGTGTACCGGCTGGTATCAGAGGAGGCCTATTGCTTCATGATCGAACACGCCGGCAGGCCCATCGGCGATTGCTGGGTCCAGCGCATGAACCTCGACCGGATAGCGAAGCGCCACCCAGGGCGTGACGTCCGCCGCGTCGACCTCCAGATCGGCGCGAAGGAGTTGTGGGGACGCGGGATCGGGACCGCCGTTATCCGCCTGCTGTGCCGATTCGCCTTCGAGGACGGGGCCGACGCCGTGTACGGGTGCGACGTGGATGGCGAGAACGTGCGCAGCCTGAGGGCGTTCGAGAAGGCGGGATTCGAGGTTGAGGAGACGATTCCGCACCCGCCCAGCGGCAAGGCGCAGGTCCGCATCGATCTGGCGCTAAGCCGGGGGCGATTCCGGGCACTGGTACACTCTAAACCTTAGGCTGGCCCTACTCCTCCTCACCGATCTCCTCCTCGGACCCACGGCCGCGGAAAAGCATTACCCGCCGCAGTGGCTCGCGCCCCACCGAGCGCGAGCCCAGGTTGTAGCGCTGAGCCATCTGGTGCTGCAGACGACGGATGTAGGCGTTCTGCGGCGACAATTCGACGCTGGCCGGCGCGCCGCCGTCGCCCATGATCTCGCCGATGGCCTCCTCGGCCTCGCGCATGGCGCGGGTCACAGGGTCAGGGCCGCGCGTCAGCGCGTCTTGCATCGACAGCAGCGACTGCTCGATCTGCAGCAGCGTGTTGCTCTTGAGCACCCAGACGGGGATGCCTCGCGACTCGGCCTCGCGCAGGGCCTGCGGCTTGCGGCGGTAGTAGTTCTTCAGCGTCAGCACGGTGTCGGCTTCGTACATGTGCTCGGCCACCGACACCGGGGCGTTGGTCTGGCGGATCGCTTGCTCTAGGCGCTTCCGCGAGATGCCGAAGGGATAGATGGCCCGCACCGGCGACACAGCCTGCCGTGCGTCGCCCTCGCCCGCGGCGGCCGCCGTTCCGCCGTCGCGCGAGACGGTGCGGCGCTCGCGGCCCACTGCCGCGCGGGCCACGCCGCTGATCGTGCGAACCTGGCCCTCTTCGTCGATCTCGCGCACCTCCGGCGGAATCGGATAGCTGCGAAGGATCGAGTCCACCGTTTCTGCGACGTCCCGGTGCACCGCCACGCGTTCCCACGACTGGATCTCTACCAAGACGTCGAACGTGGGCGGCGCCTTACGTTCGAGGATCGACTTCTGAGTGCCGCGCCGCCGGGCCTCCTCGTCGCTCAACGTCACCGACTGAATGCCCCCGATCAGGTCGGTCAGCGTCGGGTTCATCATCAGGTTCTCCAGCTCCGTGCCGTGCGCGGTAGCGACGAGTTGGACGCCGCGCTCTGCGATAGTGCGCGCAGCCAGCGCTTCGAGTTCCGTCCCGATCTCGTCGATGACGATGACCTCGGGCATGTGGTTCTCGACCGCCTCGATCATGACGTCGTGCTGCAGCGACGGACGCGCTACCTGCATCCGCCGGGCGCTGCCGATGCCCGGATGCGGGATGTCGCCGTCGCCCGCGATCTCGTTCGACGTGTCCACGACGACGACGCGCTTGTTCATGTCGTCGGCCAGCACACGGGCGACCTCGCGCAGCATCGTCGTCTTGCCCACGCCAGGGCGGCCCAGCAGCAGGATGCTCTTCCCGGTGCGGATGAGGTCCTCGATGATGCGGATGGTGCCAAAGACGGCCCGGCCGACGCGGCAGGTAAGACCAACGATGCGGCCTCTACGGTTGCGGATGCAGGAGATCCGGTGCAGGGTCCGTTCGATGCCCGCCCGGTTGTCGTCGCCAAACTCCCCGATCCGCTGCACGACGTACTCGATGTCGGCGTCGGTCACCTCTGCGTCGGACAGCCCGACCTCGCGGCCGGGGTAGCGCGCCTCTGGTAGACGGCCGAGGTCCATGACGACCTCCAGCAACTCGAAGTTGTCCATCCGCTCGCGGAGGGGCGTGCTCAGACGTGGGGGCAGCGCGTCCAGGAGGGCATCCAGGTCGTCGGTGATCTCGCGTTGGATGGGCATCACGTCACCTTGGCCAGGAACGTGCTCGCGGGGACGAGCGCGGGCTCCTTCGCCGGCCGCGTCGTCCGCCGGGCAAGCAGCGCGCATTCGGTGATGCGGCCGAAGCCGAGGTCCTCCAGCCGCCCGGCCAGCGCCCCGTGATACGAAGGCACCAGCGTATAGAGGGCCGACGCGGACGTCAGGCGTCCCACGGCCAGGGCCAGCGCGCTGTCGGCGTCCTCAGGCCGACCGGCGGACGCCAGCACGGCGAACCGGCCGACATCTCCGTCGAGCGCCGTGCGCGCCCACGCCAGCACCTGGCCTTCCTCGGCCATAACGTGTTGCTGCGTCCTTCGCGGCGGACCCAGCCGTTCCTGCGCCGCTACCCATTCGTTCAGCGTCGCCGCCTCGAGGCGTCGCACGCTCTCGGGCACGCTGGCGTTGTACAGGCGGAACAGCGGATAGAGGTCATCTCGCAGGCGACGGCGCCAACACGACGCCGGCTCTTGCTCCGTCCGGACCGGGGTTGGGCTGTAGTACAGACCTTCGATGACGACTACAGCGAAGCCGCAACGCAGGGCAGTGTCGAGGACGGCGCTGGCGGCGTCCACGCGCAGGAACACCTTTTCGGCCCGCGCCCTGCCTGCGTCCGCGACGACGCGGTCCAGCAGGTTGATCAACACTCCCTCGTCTTCGTCTGCGTCGATGAGGCAGTCGACCTCCCACGCCAGGCGCGAGCCGCGCACGCGGGCCGACGCCAGCCCGCGCAGCGTCGCGCCCTTGACGCTGATCCAGGTGTGACGGCCCGTGGCGAAGGAGAGCCACTGTTCGACCGCGGTCTCCAGCGGGCCGGGCGAATCGCCCTTGCCGATGCGGTCCCAGGTGATGGCCTCGTTGGGGCACTGACGGCCGTCGTGCGTCACCAGCGCCACGAGGTCGGTGGGCAACGGTGCGCGAGCGGTGGCCATCATGTTCAGCCCTTCCCCCTCCGAGGGCGCGGCGGCCTAGCGCGCCCGCGCCGGAAGGCGTTCGTCTTCCGTTCTCTCCCCTGCCAGGGCGAGGAACAGCCGGTGGAAGCGCGTATCGCCTGTCAGCTCCGGGTGGAAGGCGGTCGCCAGCAAACGGCCCTGCCGCGCGGCGACCATCGTCCCATCGGCCAGCGACGCCAGCACCTCGACGCCGGGGCCGGCAGCGCTGACGAGCGGCGCGCGAATGAAGACCGCGTGGAACGGACCCCCGTTCATACCGGCCACGTCCAACTCCGCCTCGAAGCTGTCGACCTGGCGGCCGAAGGCGTTCCGGCGCACTTGCAGGTCCATCAGCCCCAGCGGCTCGCGGTCAAGGTCGGGAACGTCGCTGGCCAGGACGATCATGCCCGCGCACGTGCCCCAGATGGCCCCGCCACGGGCCCCGAAGTCGCGCAGCGCTTCGCGAAAGCCGTATTCGTCGATGAGACGGGTGATGGTGGTGCTCTCGCCGCCGGGGATGATCAGCGCGTCGAGACCGTCGAGCTGCTCCGGCAGGCGCACTTCCACGGCCTCCGCGCCCAGGCGGCGCAGGGCTTCCGCGTGCTCCTCGAAGTCGCCCTGGAGGGCAAGGACGCCTGCCTTCACGGCCTCATTGTAGCGCAGGCGTTCGGAAGGTCGCCCGTCCCTGCCGGGACTTCACTCCGCAGCGGCCAGCGCCGCCTCGGACCCCTAGGCGCGAGCTTCCAGCACCTTCGTCAGGAACTGCGACTCCGGCACGGCGCCCACGACCTCGATCGTCTCGTTGATGACGGTCTTGGGCACCCCCATCACCCGGTACCTCTGCGCCAGGTGGGGAAACTCGATGGCCTCGATGACGTCGGCCGTGATGTTCTCGTTCTCCCGGGCGAACTGGTGAGCCAGCCTGGCCACCGAGGGGCAGTACGGTCAGGTGGGCGTGACGAAGACCTGGATGTGGACAGGGTTCTCGATGGTCGCCAGCTTATCCAGCGTTTCCTGGCTCAGGCCGCTCTCGGCGTTGGACAGGTCGACCAGCGTCTCGAAGACCTCGGCGAACTCGTACCCTGACGGCACGCCGAAGTAGCGCAGTACGCCCATGGCGTGGGCGCTCGTGAAGATCGTCGCGGGCACGCTGTCGACGCCGTAGCGCTCGGCTTCGGCCTTGTCGCGCACGAGGTCGTAGACCGTCAGCTCGATCTTGTCCGACAGCTCGCTGACCTCTTGCAGAAGCTCACGCGTCTCTTTGCAGTACTGACACTCGCTGCGTCCGGGCACGAACAGCGGCGACTCGCCCTGCGTGAAGTGAACGACCTGCACGGCGTCGGTCATGTTCTGCGCGAGGTGGTCGCGGATCTGGTCGCGCTGGTCGGCGGTCAGGACAGGCACGACGGGGCTCCTGCGGTCCGGCGTCTACCAGCCGCGCCCGGCCAGCAGCTCTTCTTTGGGGATCGAGCCGATCTCGAGGCCGCGCATGGGTTCGCCCAGCCCGCGCGAGACCTCGGCGATGATCTTCGGGTCGTTGTAGTGCGTCACCGCGCGGACGATGGCGCGGCCGCGCTTCTCCGGGTCCTCGGACTTGAAGATGCCCGAGCCGACGAACACGCCGTCGGCGCCAAGCTGCATCATGAGCGCGGCGTCGGCCGGCGTCGCCACGCCGCCCGCGGCGAAGTTGACGACCGGCAGCAGCCCTTCTTCCTTGATGCTCTTCACCAG
>JBBITS010000120.1:3297-7949 GCA_037440665.1 Chloroflexota bacterium | reverse complement strand
CATCATCTCACCCGCGTTCCGCAGAACATCGGCTGGCCTGAGGCCGCCGCGCTGCCGGTGCAGGCCGTGACGGCCGATCAGGTGCTGCACCTTTCGGGACGCCTGCAGCCCGGCGAAACTGTGCTGGTGCACGCGGCCGCGGGAGGCGTCGGCGTATTCCTCGTCCAGATGGCGAAGATGGCGGGCGCGAGGGTGATCGCGACCGCCAGCACGGAGGCCAAGCGTCGGCTCGCCCTCGACCTCGGCGCGGACGTGGCCATCGACTACACGCGGGAGGGCTGGGCGCAAGAGGTGCGCGAGGCGACTGGCGGGCGCGGCGCCGACATCATCTGCGAGATGGTGGGCGGCGACGTGTTCAACGCCAGCATGACCTGCCTGGCGCCCTTCGGGAGGATCGTCGTCTTCGGGATGGCGGGCGGCACGCCATCGATGGTCAACGCCATCCTCCTCATGCCCCAGAACCACACGGTCACGGGCTACTACCTGATGGCCGCTATAGACCGCCCCGAAGTCATGGCCCCCACGCACGATCGCGTCTTCAGGGCTCTCGTCGAGGGCAGGCTCAGGCTGGTCGTCAGCGAGACAGCGCCTCTGTCCGAGGCCGCGGACGTCCACCGGCGTCTGGTGGGCAGGGAGACGACGGGAAAGCTGGTGTTGATGCCGTAGAGGCCGGTTACGCCACGAGCGGCGGCGGGGTCGCCTGCGCCGTCTGCTTCTTGCGCGCGTTATCCGCGAACGCGTCGATGGCGTCTCGGTCGTAGGGAAAGACCATCAGCTCCACGTCCCACGAGCCGTCGGGGTCGGAAATCTTCGTGCCGAAGCGGTCGAGCACGATGCCTGCGCCGTCGGCTCGCGTCTCCGGAAGCAGCACGGCGAACAGCGAGAGGCCGTCGAATGCGGCTACCCAGTCGCAGCCGCGCACCAGCGATCGCGCCTCCTTCGCTACCCGGACGAGCGCCTCGATGGGGTTCGCCTCGCTGTGAGGCCGCTGCGCCCGCTTGAGAAGGAGCAGCGTGAAGGTGTGCTGATAGCGTCTGGACCGGTCGATTTCCGCCGCGATGATTGACAGAAACACTGCAGGCTCGGTCAGCGGCAGTTCGTCGTTGCGATAGGACGTGACCATCTAGCCCTCCGGCCAGGCGTGGCGGCTCATAGGATTCTCGGCCGAATAGGGTTTTCCCGTGAGGGGAACGGCCGGGTCCCGCTGGTGGATAGGGGACGCCCGGCTTGGTCCGCACCAGGCTCGCGGCCGGCGGGAACAGCGGCAGCCAGATTCGGGCCAGATGGCCCCTTGAGCGAAGTGGTCATCAGCATGTACTTATGAATTGTCCGAGTCGCGGCTAACAGCCCGTTGGGGGCTACGGACAGGAACAGCAGGTGGGTTTCTCCCTACTTATCACGCTTCGGGAAGGCCTGGAGGCCGGACTCATAGTCGCTATAACCCTGGCGTACCTTGGTCGGGTAGGCCAGAGCCATCGGGCGCCGGCCGTGTGGGCGGGCGTAGCGGTGGCTTTTCTCGGGAGCATCGCGTTAGGGGCAGGCCTGGAACTGACGGCGCGGGAGCTGTCAGGGTCAGCCCTCGACTTCTTTGAGGGCGCGGCGATGCTCTTCGCCGTCGTCGTCCTGACGACGATGGTGTTCTGGATGCGGGCGCGCGCAGCGACCATCGGGCGCGACCTGCGGTCGCAGGTTGACCGCGTCCTGGGCAAGGGCTCGACGCTTGCTCTGGCGCTGCTGGCGTTCTCGGCGGTCGGACGTGAGGGCATAGAGACGGTCCTCTTCCTTTTCGCGGGCACCGGCACCGTCGCGCCGGGCTTGGAGTACTGGGGAGGCGCCGCCGTGGGTCTTCTCATCGCGGCGGTCCTGGCTGGCTTCATCTACGCCGGTGGCGCCAGGCTGCCGCTCTCCGCGTTCTTCAACGTCACGGGCGTCGCGCTCATCGTTCTCGCCGCCGGGATGCTGAGCAACGGGCTGATGGAGTTGCACGAGGTCGGCGTCGTGCCCGACCTCGGGCCGCACGTGTGGGACACCTACGGGTACCTGAAGGACAACTCAGACGCCGGGCGCTTCGCCGCCACGCTCTTCGGCTACACATCGAGTCCCTTCCTCGGCCAGCTCATTGCGTACGTGTCGTATGTAGCCCTGGCGGGCGGCGCGTTCGTCTACCGCCGCGATCTGCAGAGGAGGAGCGCCGAACTCGCTCCCGCTGCCGCCGTAGTCTCGGACTAGTGTCTGAAAGGTGATTCCGTGAGGCTCGCGTTCCTATCCCTGACAGTCCCAGCGCTGTCCGCCTTGGTGGGGCTCGTGGCTTCTGCCTGCGATAGCGTGAAGGCCGACGTCGAGACGACCGTCGTCGCAGGCGTCGGCGACGACGGCCGGATGTGGTTCGAGCCCGTCGAGATGACCGTGAAGGCCGGGCAGATCGTCAAGTTCATCATCGAAAACGATGATGGCCAGGACCACGAGTTCGAGAGCGACGAAGCGGGCATCGAGGAGATACTAGTTCCGCCGGGCCGGACCCGCGAAGCCGTCTGGCGCGCGCCGAAGAAAGCCGGGACGTACCCCATCTACTGCGACCTGCCGGGCCACCGCGAGTCCGGCATGGAGATGACCGTCACGGTCGAGGAGTAGGCCGCCTTAGGCGGCCTGCTGGCGGGGATCGCCATCGGCCGCGCTGATCTCGCCCCTCCCGTGCAGCCTGAGCAGGGCGCGGACGACGCTGGGATTGAACTGTGTCTCTGAGCATGAGGCGATCTCCCTGACAGCTTCCTCGACGCTCTGGCGCGTGCGGTAGGGACGGTCGCTGGTCATGGCGTCGAAGGCGTCGGCCACAGAGACGATGCTCGCCGCTTCGGGAATGTCCTCCGCCTTCAGGCCTGCCGGATAACCGTTGCCGTCCCAGCGCTCGTGATGACAGCGAGCGACGGCGGCCGCGAGTTCGAAGCCGCGCCGCCCTTCGAGCAGCTCGCCGCCCCATACCGTGTGCTGCTTGATGACGTCCCAGGCGTCGCGGCTCAGGGGACCGTCGCTGGCCAGGACGTGGTCGGGAACGCGGATCTTGCCGATGTCGTGCAACACCGACGCCAGCCCCAGGGCCCGCACCTCGTCGTCGCGGTAGCCCATCTCGCGGGCCAGCGCCTCGGTCAGCGTCTGGATGTTCTGCAGGTGGCGGCCAGTGACGTGATCGCGCGCTTCGGCGGCGGCGGCCAGCATCATGACCGTTTCGGCCTGTGCCCGGGCCAGATCGCCCGAAGTTCGCTGAAGCTGATCGACCAAGGTCTCCATGTAGGCGATGGCGGTGACCTGCGTAGCCACGGCCATGAGGAAGTGGGCGTCGCGCGGGCCGAAGGCGTTCTCGCGTCTGCTGGCCACGGAGATGACGCCGGCCATCTTGCCCTGCCAGACAAGCGGCACGACCAACCCGGACCGGAATCCGGCTGCCCGCATGACCTGCCGCTGGCCCTCGGAGAGACGGGGGTCGTTGCGCGGATCGTCGAGGATGACAGGGCGGTGGGCTGAGGCCAGCACGTCCATGATTTCGCCGCCTGTGTTGCTGGCCCACTCGGCCACGAGGCTTTCGTCAGCGTTGGCGAAAACCGTGCGGGCGATGGGCTGGTCGGTTGCGGGATCCCACCAGTAGAGATCGATGGCATCGTACCCGGCGCCTGCAGAAAGGCGCGACGCCACCTTGCGGAACTTCTCGCCGATGTCGCCGGGCGAGGTAAGCAGGGGCACGATGGCCCCCACCATCGCGGCGGCGCGCTCCCGCCCGAGCGTTGGCGGCGCGCTCTCCCTGTCGCGCTGCGCGGGCCGCTGCCGTCGCGAGGCGTACATGGCGCTGTCCGATAGCCGCACGAGATCGGCCACAGTGGCCGCTTCCTCGGGACAGACGGCCAGGCCCACGGTCGCCACGATAGGGATGGTCGCGTCCGTTTCGGGGTCGGAGACGCTCGCCGCGGCCAGGTCGCGCATGACGGCGTCGCGGAAGGCCTCGGCTTCGGCGCGCGTCGCGGCCGGCAGGATGGCGAGGAACTCGTCGCCGCCGTAGCGTCCCACTATTGCATCGTCGCGCTGCAGAGCCCTCGCGACTTCAATGAGAACCGCGTCGCCCGCCTGGTGTCCGTACGTGTCGTTGACGGTCTTCAGGCCGTCGACATCCACCATGGCGACGGCGAGCGGGGCGTCTTCGGGACGGCGGGCCAGAAGACGGGCAAGCGTCTCGGTGATGGCGCCGTGGTTCAGGACGCTGGTCAGCGCGTCGCGACGGGCGCGCTCGCGAAGCAGGCGTTCGGCCTCCTTGCGCTCGGTGATGTCACGGGCGATTCCCTGCATGCCGATGGGCTTGCCGTCGCGGTACATGACGCGAGTGCTGACCTCCAGAGGAATCGGGCGGCCGTCCTTCGCGATGATCTCGATTTCGTAGGCGGTGGGCATGTCCTCGATGCCCTTGCGCACGATGTTCTGCCGGGCGATCTCGAGATGCTCGGGGGACAGGATGTGGACGATGTTCGTGTTCAGCGCCTCCTCACGCGAGTAGCCCGTGAGGCGCTCGGCAGCGCGGTTGATGGACGTGAACCTGCCCGTGAGGTCGTGCGTGTAGATCACGTCGTTCGCGTTTTCGAAGAGGTCGCGGTAGCGCTCTTCGCTTTCCT
>JBBITS010000120.1:0-3287 GCA_037440665.1 Chloroflexota bacterium | reverse complement strand
AGGTCGCTCTGGTGCTGGGCGCGCACACGCTCGGTGACGTCGGTGATGAACCCCTCGAGCGCTACCAGTTCGCCAGCGTCGTCGAACACGCCGCGGCCCTGTTCCCATACCCACTTCTCTTCGCCCGATGCCGCGCGAACGCGATACGTGAGGCGGTACGGCTCACGGCGGGCCACGGCCGCCTGCACGCTCTCCCACACCTGCTCCCGGTCGTCGGGCTCGATGATGTCGTTGAAACTCAGCTCGCGGTTATCGGCGAACTGCTCGGGGCGGTAGCCCGTGAGGTCATGGCAGCCCTCGCTGACGAACTCCATCGTCCAGTCGCGGTCGTTGAGGCATCGGTAGGCCATGCCGGGCAGGTTGCTCATGAGGGTTGTCAGCGAGCGCTGGCTCTCCTGCAGAGCGGCGTTGACGTGCTCCAGTTCGTCGGTGCGCTCGCGCACGCGCTCCTCCAGGCGTGCGTACGCTCCGAGGAGGGCGATGCGCGCCTCGTTGGCGGCGTCGCGCTGGCGGCGCACCTGCTGTCCCACCCAGTTCACCCACAGGCTGATGCTGTAGAAGACTCCCGACCCGGCGATGACCGTGGTAGCCACGTAACGACGGTCAAGGTAGTGGGTCGATTCGCCCGTCAGGTAGGAGTAGTGGGGGACGACGCCGGTGGCCTCCAGCAAGATCAGCGACATGAGCGCCGCCACAATACCGGTCGTGTAGATGAGCCCGCCCCGGAGGTCGAGGAAGGCGTTGGTGAAGATGAGGCCGAAGACGTATGCGAAGGTGCCCATCCAAGCGATGCCGCCCAGGAAGTAGACGATGGTCGTGTGGGCGACGATCTCGGCGGCGAGCATGACGTAGCCGGCGCGTTGGACGGCCCGCGGCGTCGGCAGGACGAACGTCAGCCGCCACAGGGCGAGAATGAAGGCGCCCTCAACGACGAGAACGAGGAGGAAGGGCAGGGGAGCGGGGATGCGCGCAACGTACAGCACGGCCCACAGGCCGATGAACAGGCCCAGCAGCACCAGGCGCGCCACGGCCTGCGGCGCCTGCTCGCGGCGCCGCAGTTCGAGTTCGTCGTACATCCAGCGGGCTCCTGTCCTGCCCTAGCAGGACTTCCCCTTTTTCCAGTATCGGCCGGTTGAGGCATGGGGATTTGCCCCTAAGGGGCCTTCATGGGGGGATTCGGTGGGGCGAGCGGCGCGTGTTCAAGGGAAGGCCACGCTGATGGTCATCGACAATGTAGTTCGACCCGTCTGAGGGGGCGAGCGGTTGTGCCCGCCCACCCTACGGATTTGTTGAAGCTGGGGGACACCCCCAGACCCCTCGCCAGAGTCGAGTCTTCGACCGGCAGAGGAGCTTCCCCCTCTGCACTTCCCCCTTGCCGTGTCGGGTTATTTAGTTGATGACCTTAAAGGGTGGCGCAAGAGAGCCCAACGACAACGGCCACCTTGAAAGGCGGCCTTCCACTGGTGGAATGGGAAGCCGCTGGTATGGGCTATCCCTCCTCCCGCTTCCCGCCTCCAACCTCCAACCACGCTGGCGCCCTCGGCAGGACTCGAACCTGCGACCTACTGATTCGAAGTCAGGCGCTCTGTCCAACTGAGCTACGAGGGCGCAAGAGAGGGGACCTTCGCCGGTTGCGCCCCTCGATTCGAGTGACTACAGTGGCGAAGGAGGGCGCCGGCTGGCCCGCGACGCCCCGATCACGACGCAGTCTAGCACGGGCCCGAATACGGTCTCAATGCAATCGGAATCTACAGCGGAACGCGAGGCCCCTGGCGATAGTCGCTTCTGGGTCCTCTCGCCTGAGGTGAGCCGCCATGGTGGTGGAAGACCGCCAGGAGCACCTGCTCGACGAGGTGCGCTCACTCGTCGAGTCCGGGGAGACGCGCAAGGCGCTCTCCCTTCTCGCCTCGCGCCATCCGGCCGACCAGGCCGACCTCCTCGCTGAACTCGCGGACGATCTCCGCGACAGCCTCCTCCGGCGCCTTTCGCCCGAAGACACCGCCGACATCCTCGAACACATGGACGAGGAGCCCCGCGCGCGCCTGACGCAACGCCTCGATCCCGCCATCCTCGGGCCCATCCTCGACCGCGCGCCCGACGACGTCGCGGCCGACGTCATCCAGGAACTGCCACCCGAGCGCGCCGAAGCCGTCCTCGCCCACATGGCCGACCGCGCCAAGGTCGAGGGCCTGCTCGCTCATGAGGAGGAGAGCGCCGGCGGGCTGATGACGCCCGACGTCCTCTCCTTGCACAAGGGCTGGACCGTGGACGAGGCCATCGGCTTCCTCCGCGCGCAGCGCCCCGACGTCGAGAGCCCGTACTACCTGTACGTGGTCGACGCCGCCCATCGGCTCGAGGGCATCGTCAGCCTGCGCCAGCTAATCGTCTCCAGCCCCGACACGCGGCTGGCAGACATCATGGACCCTAACGTCATCAGCGTGCCCGCGGGCGCCGACCGGGAGGTCGCCGCCGAGCGCATGCGCCACTACGACCTCATGGCCCTCCCCGTGGTCGACGACGAGGGGCGCCTCGCCGGCGTCATCACCGCCGACGACGTGCTCGACGTGCAGGTCGAGGAGGCGACGGAGGACATCTACCGGCAGGCTGGCCTCGACATCGAGGAATCGGTCTTAAGCCCGGTGGGCACAGCGGTGCGAAGGCGTGTCCCCTGGCTGCTCGTCAACCTGACCACGGCCTTCATCGCCGCTCTCGTTGTGAGCGCGTTCGAGAACACCATCGCGAAGGTGGCGCTGCTCGCGGCTTTCATGCCCATCATCGCCGGCCACGGAGGCAACGCAGGCACGCAGGCCACCACGCTGGTCGTGCGCGGCCTGGCGCTCGGAGAGGTGACCGTGGCCGACGCGGGGCGGATCGCGCTCAAGGGCGTAGGCTTCGGCATCGTCCACGGTATGCTGGCGGGCGCGCTGACAGCGACGCTGGCCTTCGTCCTGTCGCAAAACGCGTGGCTGGCGGGAGTCGTGTTCCTCGCCATGATCGGGAACCTGGTGATCGCCGGTCTCGCGGGCGCGCTGATCCCCCTCGGCCTGCGGGCGCTGCGCGTCGACCCCGCGCTGGCGTCGGCCATCTGGCTCACCACGTTCACCGACGTCATGGGCTTCCTGATGCTGCTGGGCCTGGGAACGCTGCTGGTAGACCGGTTGAGCTGAGGGTTGTGGGCGTGACCCACGCTTGCTGTCGCGGATAACCTCGCCCCTCGGTCCCCTCTCCGCATGCTGTGCGAACCGGAGACATAGGTTACAGGTGTACGGAGACATGGGTAACACTTC
>JBBITS010000119.1:0-8024 GCA_037440665.1 Chloroflexota bacterium | reverse complement strand
GATGACCTGCGCGAGCAGGTGGCGCGCGAGGGTGACCTGCGCCTCGCCGTCGCCTTCCGCGACCTGGAGTCCGCCTACGAGCGGTTCCGCCGCGAGGTCGCGCGGCGCATGGCCGAGACGCTGGCCGGGAGCGCCCTGCCGATCATAGTCGAGGCCGAATGGCGGGCGGCGGTGCTGATGGCCTTGCGCGGCCGCGCAAGGCGTACAGGCGCTATAACGTCTCCCAGAAGCGGTTGATGGCGTCGCCGGGCACGTCGAACGTTTGCGGCCCGTCCGACGTCGTCAGCGGCTCCCCACGCAGGAACGCCGGGATTGCGCCGGCGTCGCCCCCCTCGCTCTGAACCGACGCCCGGATGTTGAACTCGCGCTCTTCGCGCAGCACGCGCTTGCCCAGTTCGGCGAGGTCCGCTTCGCTCACGGCGCGCCCAACGTGCAGAGACACCAGTCCGGCCATGTCCTTCAGCGTCGGGTTCGAGAACTGGCAGAGGCCCGCGGTGTCCACCACCGCCATCAGGACCTGCTCGCTCTGCGACGACTTGAGCAGCGTGTCGACGGTCACGCCGCGCGCCGTGACCAGGCCTGCCGTGTGATCGGCGCCCTGCGGGCTCGTGGCGTAGGTAATGCCCACGCCCTTGAGCGTCCGCGGCTCCCACGCCGGCAGCCCCTGGCCCCGCACGGCGGGCACGCGGCCGATGCCGTAGTGGCGCGCGACGTTCACCGTCCCGCCGCCGATAATGCGGCCGAGGTCCGTCCCTTTTCGCACTTCGTCGAGCAGCCCGGCGACGGCCTGCCAGTCGCCCCACGGCAGTACGCCCGCCTCCATCGCGACGCCGATGGCGTTGCCCGTCTCGATGGTGTCGAGGCCGATGTCGTCGCCGAGGCGGTCGAGGTGCGCGACGCCGTCGAGATCGTCGATCTCCAGGTTAGAGCCGAGGAGCGCCAGCGTCTCGAACTCCAGCGCCGTAGTCACGTGCTCGCCACGGGCGTCGTTGAACAGGATGGCGCACTTGATGATGCAGCCCGCCATGCACGGCAGCATCTTCCCGCCGCGCTCCGGCGCGAGTTCGGCGATGCGCTGTCCGCTGACGGCGGCCCCGCCCTCGAACATGCCCCGGCGGTGGTTGCGCGTGGGCATGCTCATGACGTTGTCGCGGTTCACGAAGCGTATGACGCCGGCCGTGCCGTAGGCCGACATGTTGGCCGTGCGAGGATCCTCGCGCACGGTGTTCGAGAAAGCGAGCATCGCCCGCCGGAAGCCCTCAGGGTCAGCCGAGGGCTGGTTCTTGGCGCCGCCGTCGTCCACGACGATGGCCTTCAAGCGCTTCGAGCCCATAACTGCGCCCAGCCCGCCGCGCGCGGCGTGGCGCGTCGGGCGTCCCTCCGGGTCGGAGACGGCGATGGAAGCCGCCGCCATCTCATGCTCGCCTGCCGGGCCGATGCAGACGACGGTCTGCGAGCGTGGGTTCTCCAGCAGGCTCGCGACGGTGTCGTAAGCGCCGAGGCCGGCCAGCTCACCCGCGCTCTCGAAGCGGCAGCCGTCCGGTCCGACGCGCAGCAGCCGCCACTGGCCGTCGGCGGGCGCGTTCTCGACGACGACCGCCTTGACGCCGAGGCGCGCCAGCCGGTGGCCCAGCGTGCCGCCGACGTTGGCCTCCTTGACGCCGCCTGTGAGCGGACTCTTGCCTCCGAACGACGTGCGGCCCGACGTCGTGGCGGCGGTGCCGCCCAGCAGGCCGGGCGCGAAGATCAGGCGGTTACCGGGGCCCAGGGGGTCGCAGAGAGGATCGATCTCAGCGAGCGCGAGGCTCGATGTCAGCGCGCGGCCACCCAGGAGTTCGAACGCGGGCGGCGTCGGCTCCTCGCGCACGGACAGCGCGCCCATGTCGATACGCAGAACCTTGCCCAATTCGATCCCTCCCGCATCACCGCGTGGGCGTGACGCAGGACGATGGTAACAGGCCGCGCGCTTTGCGTCCGCAGTGCGGACACAAAGCCGCCGGAGGGCTAGAATGGGCTGCGACGGGAGAGCCACCTATGAAGATCGGCGCGCACGTCTCGACCTCCGGAGGGCTGGTCACGGCCTTCGACCGGGCGCTGGCCATCGGAGCCGAGTGCATCCAGATCTTCGGCGGTCCGCCCCAGCAGTGGGGCAGCGTCAAGGTCACCGAGGACGGCGCGAAGGCCTTCCGGCAGCGGATGGCCGGGACTGGCGTCGAGCCGGTGTTCATCCACGGCCAGTACCTGATCAACCTGGCTTCGTCCGACAGCGCCCTGCTGGGGCGGTCGAAGGGCGCGCTGAAGTCGAACCTTGGTCTGTGCGCGCAGATTGGAGCGCGGGGCGTCATCTTCCATCTCGGCTCGCACAAAGGCGCCGGCTTCGACGCCGTCTTCCCGCAGGTGTGCGACGCGCTGCGCGAAGCGCTGGACGATTCGCCGAGGACATCGTGGATCGTGCTGGAGAACGCCGCTGGGCAGGGCGGAGCGGTCGGCGCGCGCTTCACCGAACTGGGCGCCATCATCCGACGGGTGAAGAGCGAGCGCGTCAAAGTCTGCCTCGACACGCAGCACGCGTACGCCATGGGCTACGACATCGCAAACCCGGCCGGCCTCGAAGCGGCGATGGACGAGTTCGGGCGCGAGGTCGGCTGGGCCCGCCTGGTCGCCGTGCACGCCAACGACTCGAAGATCGTACTCGGCGGCCAGCGCGACCGGCACGAGAACATCGGCGACGGCCACCTCGGCGTCGCCGGGTTCGAGGCGATCATGCGTCACGATGTCTTTCGTGACGTTCCTTTCCTGCTGGAAGTACCCGGGGTCGATCGTGGCGGTCCGGACAAGCCCAACGTCGACGCGCTGAAGGCCATCCGCAAGCGGCTGCGCGTAAAGGACTAGGTGGTACCGCTCTCGCCTTCGTCCGAGGGTGTATCCACGCCGTACAGGTCCCGCAGGAGCGAGATGAAGGCGCGCACCGCGCGCGACTGCCGCCTGTGCTTCCGGTAGATAAGGGCGATCTCGCGGTTGGGCAGCCTGCCGCCGCCGACCTGGATTTCCTTCAGGCAGCCGAGCTGCAGCTCACGCGCGACGGCGACGCGGGGTAGCATGGCGATCCCCAGCCCTTCCTCCACCATCTTCTTCGCCGCCTCCATGCTGTCGAGATCCATCACCGTGCGCGGCACTACTCCCGCCTGCCGGAACGCCGTGTGCACCAGCGCGTTGTAGCTCGATCCACGGTCGAACAGGATCAGGGGTTCCTGCGCGACCTCCCTCATGTCGGCCCGCCCGCGCGAGGCGAAGGCGTGGTTTGGGGCGACGACCAGCGTCACCTCGTCTTCATAAAGAGGGACGGTGACCACGTCCGGATGGAAGACTGTGCGGACAACGGCGGCCTGTACCTCGTCGTTGAGCACCATGTTCAGCACCTGCTCGGAGTGGCCGGTGTGCACCGTTACTTCGACGCCCGGGTACTGCGCACAGAAGCGCTTGAGGATCCCCGGCAGGACGTAGGTGCTGACGGCGATGGCCGAGCCCAGGTGAAGTGCGCCGCTCTCCAGGTTCTTCATGCCATCAATAGCGTCGCGGCCCTCCTGTAGCGCCTTCAGCGCGCGCCGGGCGTAGGGCAGGAAGGCGGCGCCGACCTCGGTCAGGCGAACGCCGCGGCCGTTCCGCTCGAACAGCGGCTCGCCGAGGTCGCGCTCCAGAGCCTGGATGCGGGCCGTCACCGACGGCTGCGTGAGGTAGAGGGCTTCGGCGGCCTTGCTGAACCCCCGGTGCTGGGCCACCTGAACGAACGCCTCGATCTGTCTGAGGTCCATCGTCCGGCCTCCGCATCGGCCATGTCTATACGAAGACTTGGCCCATATCTATAGTACGCATATCATAGCAGGCGGCCAACGGCGGTTGCCAGTGGGTCTCGGCGCCAGCGCCGAAGCGCAGGTCATGCGTCACACGGCGGGCTTGCGCTCGGTGCGGGCGCGGAAGGCGCGGCGCTCCTCGTCCGTGAAGGCCTGGAAGTACTCCCGGTTGGTCTGGATGTAGACGCGCTGCTCCTCCGGCACGTCCTCTTCGTAATAGATGGCGTTGACCGGGCAGACGGTCTCGCAGGCCGCGCAGTCGATGCACTTCTCGGGGTCTATGTAATACTGGGGGTCTTCGTCGGTACTGTGGATGCAGTCGACGGGGCAGACGTCGACGCACGACGCGTCCTTGACACCGATGCAGGCTTCGGTGATGACGTAGGCCATGTGGCAGGCTCCCTTCCAGCGCTGGTCAGCAATTCAGAGCGGCGGCAAGACGCCTTCCTTGTACACCTCGACGTCGCCGTAGAGCCGCGCCTGGCACGCCAGCCGCAGCGACTGCGCCAGAGCCGCCGCGCCTCGCTCCGTCGTCAGCGCGGTCCGTTCCGCGCGGCCCATGGCCGAGAGGTTGTCAGCTCCCTGTTCGACGCGACAGAGACAGGTGGTGCAGCGGGCCTCACCGCCGCACGTCGTCGGCCAGTGGTAGCCGCGCGTACGGGCGGCCTCCATGATCGTGGCGCCTGCGGCAGCCTCGATCTCAACGTCGAGCGGGCAGATGCGAAGGCGGAACACCGATGGCGTGGCGACCCTCCCAGCGTCAGTCCGCCTTCAGTCTAGCAACGGCGGAGCGAGAGAACAGGTGGCTTTATCAGGCAGCGCGCTTGAGGGACTGCTTCTCAGTCTTGTTCCCATCCAGCTCTATGCCCAGCAGGCCGACGAGTTCGTGTAACTCTTTGAGGAGATCAGCAGCCGCGACGTCGGGTACGCGCTCCATGAGCTTGCGCGTCGCCTCGTCGATCGCCTCGAACTCGGTGAAAACCGACATCAGGTCCTCGGTCTCATCCTTCGGCCCGCCGCTGAAGTCGAGGCCGCCCCCGGCCGCCTGGGACGGCTCGCCTCCCGTCAGGACCTCTCCGCCATCGAGCGCCTGGGCGGCGTCTTCCACGACCACCACTTCGTCCTCGGCGGTCGCGGCGCTGTCGTAGTCCAGCGGGCCGGCAACAGGTGCTGGCGACGGCGCGGGGGCCGGAGGTGGCGCCGCCGGAGCGGGATCGGTCGCGACAGGCTGTGTGGCAGCAGCGGGTGACGGAGCACTCTCCGCCACGGGAGCCGCTGGGGCAGCCATGGGAGGTGGTGCGGCGGCTTGCGGAGTGACCGCAGCAGGCGCAGGCACAGCGGCGGCGCGCGAGGTTTCCGAGGCGCCATTCTTGCTTCTGCGACCGAACAGCCCCGCGAACAGGCCTTTCTTCGTGCTGCCGTCCTGCCCTGCCGGCGTCACTTGTGGTGGCGGAACGACTGCCCGCGGCGCGGGCACAGGCGGCGCGATCGGCAGCGGGGCCGTCTGTTCGGCCACTGCCAGCGGGTCCTGGTACAGAGGCAATCCGACTTGCTCTTGCGCGGTCGCTGCCGGCTCTGGCGCAGACTGCGAAGCTGGCGGCGGCACGTTTACCTGCACGACCGCCGGAGGCGGCTCGGCGACGGCTACAGCGGCCGGCGGCGCAGGGGCGGCGTCGTCCAGAGCCGTCCCGCCCGGGACGTTGCCCAGCATGGCGTCGATGTCGGCCTGCGAGAGAACCTTGTTCTCGTCGTCCGGGTTCACAGGACCACCTCAACGATGAGCTTCGTCATGTGCTGGACCTCGGACAGGTCGAGGTCGTACGGCTCCTTCACCGGCCGGCCGTTCTCGACGCACACGCGTACGACCGGGCGGGCGATATGCCCGAGATTGGGGTTGCTGACGATGCCGATCTCGCCGCCGCTCAAGCGCACGCCGATGCCCGCAGGATAGATGGGCAGGCGGCGGGCGAAGAGCGCCGAGAACTCCGGGTCGAACAGGTCGCCGCTGAAGGCGCTGGCGAACTCCAGGGCCTCGTGCCGCTTCATCGGGCCGCGGTGCGGCCGCTTCGACACGAGGGCGTGGAACGCGTCGCCCAGCGCGATGACGCGGGCGAAACGGTTGATCTGCTCGCCCTTCAGCTTGCCCGGGTAACCCCTTCCGCTCCACTGCTCGTGGTGGTGCAGAATGGCCTCCAGCACTTCAGGGTCCAGACTGGAGTTCTTCAGCATCTCGACGCTGTAGACAGGGTGCTGCTCCAGATACGCGCGCTCCTCTTCGGTGAGGGGTCCGGGTTTCTCAAGGATGCCCGGCGGGAGCTGGTGGTACCCGACGTTCTCCAACATCGAAGCCAGCCCCAGCTTTACGAGGTCGTGCTCCTCCATGCCGACCATGCGGCCGATCATTAGCGAAGCGGCCGTCACCTTCACCGGATGGATGTAGTCGTACCCCTCCAGGACTGTGGCGCCCGAAAGGTCCGGCTCGCCGATGGCCTCCGGAAACAGGCACTGGACCATGGCGTTCACGGCCGCCCTGACACCGACGAGGTGCGCGGGCGAGAAGCCATCGCCCATGCCCGCGCCCGCGTTCAGAACGTGGAGCGCCTGAACGGCCTTCGCCTCGAGATAGGCCGGAAACAGCGTGCCAACCGGGACGTCGTCCACGCGCGGATCGTCAATGACGATCTCGGACGCGCCGGTGCGGGCCAGCAGAGGCAGCTTGTCGGCCGTGATCTTCTCGCCGTCCTCAAACACGGGATAGCCGCGGATGTCGAACACAGGGCGCCGCAGCACCATTCCGACCTTGGCGTTGGCTACGGATACTCTTCGCACGGCACGCCCCCTTGGAAACGCCCCCACCCCGCCCTAGGCGACCATACGCCGCGCGGGAACTGTGGCAGGCTCATCCGCCTTGCGGTAGAAGTTGCCGCCCAGGCGCTGGAAGCCATCACCGTCAGCTCCGATCAGCGCCTCGGTTCCGCCGACGAACAGGTAGCCGCCGGGCTTCAGCGACGCGTGGAACTGCCGGTACAGCCGGGTCTTAATGTCGTTCGAGAAGTAGATCATCACGTTCCGGCAGATGATGAGGTCGAACTCCCGCTCGAAGCGGTCAGACAGAAGGTTCAGTTCGCGGAATTCCACGCGGCCGCGGATGGTATCGATCACGTGGTACCCGCCGGGACCGGCGTTGAAGTACTTGCGGAGGAGGCTCTTAGGGACGTTGCGCACCTCGTTCGCGGGGTAGGGGCCACCAGCGCGGGCGCGCTGCAGAACCTCGCGGTCGAGGTCGGTGGCCAGGATCCGCGAGCGCAAGGCGGCGGACTGCTCGGCCAGCATGATGGCGACGGTATACGGTTCGGCGCCGGTAGAGCAGCCAGCGCTCCAGATGTTGATACGTCCAGGCCGCTTCAGTAGTTCGGGAAGAACACCCGCGTTCAGCCGCTCGAACTGATGCGGGTCGCGCCAGAACTCGGTGACGTTGATGGTGAGCATGTTCCGGAGAGCGGCGCGCAGATCAGCGTCGGCGTCGATGGCGCGGCAAAAGGCGGCCACGTCGCCCGCCGCGTGCCGCGTTACGAACGTGTCCAGGCGGCGGCGCATCTGCTGGCTCTTGTACGCCTCCAGGTCGATGTCCAGCGTCTGGAGGATCTTCTTCTTCAGGTACGCGAAGTCGCGGTCTTCCATAGTGTTGTCCTATCAGGCTGCCCGGCGCTGGCACAGGCGCGCGATGGCGCCGGCCACCCGCGAGAGCGGCATCACCTGGTCGGCGAAACCGGCCTCCACCACGCTTCTGGGCATCCCGTACACGACGCAGCTCGTTTCGTCCTGAACGACGATCCGCCCGCCAGCCCGCTTGATGAGGCTGGACCCCCGCGTGCCGTCCGACCCCATGCCGGTGAGCACCACTCCCACGGCGCGGCTGCCATACACCTTCGCTACCGATTCCATCGTCACGTTGACGGAAGGCCGCACGCCGCACTCGGCGGGATCCGTGTTCAACCGGACCTTCCCCTCCATATTGACGGTCATGTGAAAGCCGCCTGGCGCCACCAGCACGTGGCCCGGGCGAAGGGCGCTGCCCTCCGCGGCCTCTTCCACGCTCAGCGGGCCGAGTTCGTTCAACCTGTCGGCGAGTGAGCGGGTGAACCCGGCCGGCATGTGCTGTACTACCAGTAT
>JBBITS010000118.1:5128-8104 GCA_037440665.1 Chloroflexota bacterium | reverse complement strand
TCACCGCGGAGACTACACCGTCTTGTTTTTACAGCAATCCTGGGACGCGACCCCTAGCCCCTCTGTCTGTGCAGCGGCGCTGCACGCTCTTGGCATCTAGCCTATGACTTACCAGCGGGGTATCCGGCTCGCGGGAACCGGACGAAAAGTGTAGAAGTATTGTCTATTGTATGCATATCAGCGGCGCTGTCAAGCGGCGAGGCTATGCGCCTACGGCGGAGCGGCGCATGTGTGGCCCGACTGGGCCAGGATGGCCACGACATCCGTCGTCACGCCGACGCCGCCGTCCGGAGGCCCGGAGCGCCACGGCTTCCCCGGCGTCGTGCTCGGGCTGCGGTCGTACTGCAAACCATCCGCTACGCCGTTGCCGTCGTAGTCCGCCAGGTAGTCCGCGTGCCCAGAACCCAGACCGGCGTAAGAAAGCAGGGCGACCAGGTCGGTAGTTATTCCTATGCCCTTGTCGCGCGCACCGGATGGGTTAAGCCTAAGCGCCGGCGTGGGAACGTCGTAGAAGTCCCAAGCGGCGAGGGGATCGCGATCGCCTCCCTCAGCAAGAGAGAAGGTGAATACCCGGACCTCGCGCCCGTCGTAGCATCCGTCGCCGTCTGAGTCGGCTAGCGCGGGATTGGTTCCGTAGTCGGCCTCGCACGCGTCACCGAGGTCATCTCCATCGCCGTCTTCCTGGCTTAAGTTGGCGGCTTCCGGGCAGTTGTCGTCAGCGTTTGGGATTCCATCGCCGTCGATGTCGGGTATGGGCGTGCTCGTGGGAGTCGGCGTGGGCGTGCTGGTGGCGAGGTTTGAGCACGACGCGGTGTCGCTTCCGGCGACGCCGATGAAGACGTCCTGCTGGCAATCGAGCACGTACCGCGTCCTGGTGGGCGAGCCGATGCCGGGATCGCAGGCGTCGCCGAGGTCGTCGAGATCGCTGTCCGCCTGACTCTCGTTCGCTGTCAGCGGGCAGTTGTCGAATCCGTTGGGAGCAGTGTCTCCATCTGCGTCGTACTGCGCAGTCCAAGGTTCGGCATCGCAGTCGTCGCCGATCCAGTCGAGGTCCGTGTCCATCTGGGCGGCGTTAGCCGTCTGAGGGCAGTTGTCAATCTGATTGCCGAAGCCGTCGTTGTCGGCGTCCAGCTCGCTGGCGACGATGGCCTGTAGTGTGTACGTCCCTTGCGGCGGGTTCACGTACACATTCTGCCCGCCGGTAGTGGTCGTGCCGAGGAGTGTCAGGGTGAAGCTCCACGGCGCGCACATGGCGTTGGCGCCGAAGACCGCAGCGCTCGTGGGGTCGCCTACGATGAGAACGATCTGGTCACGCCCGTCGCCAAGTTCATCCACCAGGACGTTCACGGGGACCGTCGCCAGGCTCTCAATGTCAGCTTCGCCGTAGTACCGGGCCTTGTGCGTACCGGGCGCGACGGCGTTCAAGTACGAGGGATACGACGGCGAGGACGTGTTCGTAGTCGCGTCGGCCAGATCCGCCGCGAAGTCGGCCTCGGTGAGGCAGGACGTGTCGCCCGAGTACTCGTTGGACGCCGTGAACGTCCCCGCCAGCGACCCGACCCCGAGGCCATCGGTCACGTCCGTGTCGAAGGCTACGCCCCACTGCGCCGGCACGAAGATGGCGACCCCGGCCGGGAGGAGGTCGCCCTGGGGTACAGAGAGAGTGAACGTCAACGTTCCCGGCGCTCCCGCCGTGGTTGGACTCACGGCGACCGAGACCGACGGAACGAACGAGCCCACAGGCGCTGAGCCGCTGTACGGGCCGGCGGGATCCGGGAGCGCAGGCAGGCACAGAAAGCCGAGCGCCGTGACCGGCAAGACGCCCAGCGGTAGCAGCCTGAGGAGCACCTTCATGCAGGCCGTCCTGCTTCCGGATAGCAGAAAACGCCCCGCCGCACCAGGCCATTCCCTGGCACAAGCGAGGCGGGGCGTTTCTCTTCGGTTGTCAGACCGCGCCGACGCGGGCTACGGGCAAGGTCCGTAGTGTATCGTCTTAGGTCCGCTGCCGGTGTCCAGCGTGCAGTTGGTCACCTGGTCACCAAAGCTCGGGCCCGGCGGCGGATTGTCAGCGAACCACACTTCGATGGTGAAGTTGATGGTGTGACCGACCCTGGGTACGTAAATCGTGCCTGTGCAGGTGACCGCCCTGGTCGCCGGGCCGATCCCGTCGGGGTCACCGCTCAGGCTGCAACTGATGGAGTTGGCGGCGCCAGCCTTATCGCCGCCGTCAGTAACGATGGAGTACGTTCCAACGCCAATCGCTGCCAGCAGCAGCGCAACAATGCCCACAACGACGAACCTGTTCATGCGTCTCCTCCCTCCCGGCGCCCGACGGGCTGTACGCACCTGTGCGGCCGGCTCCCTCCTCAGGATTCGCGGCGCGCCTTCCGCAATGCGACCGCACCTCCGGCCAGGCCCAGCCCCCCGAGCGCGAGCAGCAAGCCCACCAAGAGCGTACCGCTGGAGCCGTCAGCAGGTGATTCGCTTCCCACACCAGCGGCGGTCACACTAACCAACGCCCTGGGCGTGGAAAACGTTGAGGCGTTCTGTGACGTAGGCGCAGGCGGTGGCGTCACCGCGACTTCTGCACCGAGGGCGCCCGACGTCGGAGTCGGCTCGGGGGCGGGCGTCTCGGTCGATGCGGGAGGAGTAGGCGGCTCGGGCGTCGAAGTGGGCTCCTCTGGCGTCTCCGTGGGCGGCGGTTGGCGCACGGTCACGTGGCCCGCCGCGAGAGCAGGCTCGATCTCTTCGCCATTCGGGCCGGTGAGAACGGAATCGGCCAGCCCTATCACCGACTCGCCCGGTTCGAGAGCTTGAAAGAGCGACCGCGCCATGACCACCGGCTCGGTGGTCGCCAGCCCCGGAGCGCCGAAGAGCGGGATGGTCGCGCAGTAGAACACCGCCTGCCCACCGGCATTGTCGATGGATGGCGTGCCGCAGGTCACGATGTTCGCGCCCCCGGTTACATAGCCCGAG
>JBBITS010000118.1:0-5076 GCA_037440665.1 Chloroflexota bacterium | reverse complement strand
GGACGTACCCTCCGAGGCCAGGCAACTCCGGGACGTCGTCCACGACGTAGTCGGTTTCGAAGCTGTCGCCGGGGTCGACCTCGATGGAGGGCGGACTGATGGCAAGCGTCGGCGGCGGGTCACCAGCGAGAGCCGGTATGGCGCCAGCGACAGCGAGGAGCGCGGCGGCAGCTATCGCCGCCAGCAGGCAGGCCAGGCGGGGGTTGGCGTTGTCAGTCCTGCTCGTTCGCAGCTCCGGCCACGAGGTAGAGGGCGAACTGGCGCATCTCCTCCATCTGGGCTGCATTGGCTGCTGCGTCGCCTTCAGAAGCGCTCTCCTCATTATTCATAAGTACACCAACCGACACGCTGACCAATATCGACGCGGCAATGCCCAGGCCAGTTATGCCTACCCAGGGCCGGCTCCAAAACGCGCGGCCCCGCCGCCGTCCCGTGGTAGAGCGCCTCCAGACGCGCTCTTCTGCCTCCTCTGCGCGAGCGGACAAATCGAGGATCGTCCTGCCCAGCCACGTAATCCGGGGTCTGCTACGTTCGTTCATGGCGGACCCTCCATCATCGACCGCAGGGCTTTCAAGCCGTGGTGCGCCAGCGACCGCACCGTGCCCTCCGGACGCTTCATAATCTTCGCGGTCTCTCGAACCGACAGGCCTGCGACCAGGCGCAGGAGTAGGGCTTCACGCTGCCCTGGCGGAAGCACCTGCAGCCCGTTCGCCAGGTCCTGCAGCCTGTCCCGGTTCTCCAGACCGCCGCCATTGCCTGCCTCTCCTGCCGTTCCCGGCTGGAGAGGCACCGCAGTAAGCCGACGCCCCTTGCGCCGGAAATGGTCCTTCACTTCGTTCCGGGCGATCCGGAAGATCCACGCCTCGAGCGGCGTGTCCCCGGCCCGGTATCGCCCTATGGCCCTGAAGGCTGCCGCAAACACCTCCGCGGCGATGTCTTCTGCGTCCTCGTGGTTGCCCGTGCAGGCGGCGGCGTAACGATACACCGGGACGTAGTGACGCTGGAACACCGCGCCAAACGCCACAGTGTCGCCCGCCTGAACGCGCGCGACGAGTTCCCTGTCAGCTCCGACGACGTCTGCGCGTGCAGCCATGCTCGCGGAGACCTCCCTGGGTCAGCGGCGGGGTTCGAACTCCTGTTTCCGTTCCCACGGGTTCAGAACACGGCCACGCGCCGCGCGCCGGTCTCTTTAACCAACGCCCGCGCGCGCCATTTCGTTGCGGCCGGACGTGTACCTCGCGAGACTAGGCCTTCGGGCATAATTCGTCAAGCGCCTTCGCCTGTGACCCCGGAACCTCAGGTGCTATCCTGCCCTGAGGCTCCATGAACACTGCACGCCCCGGGTTGCTCCTCGCCGCCGCGGCCGCGCTCGCCCTCCTAGCGACCGGCTGCTCGTCGGGCGACGCCAGGGGCAACGACGGCCTGCTGGAGGACATCCGCGCCGCCACCTGGACCCCCGCCGCGCCGACGTCCGGGGCGCCGATCGACACGCCCGAACCTGACGGTTCGCCATCGCCGAGCTTTACGGTGGACGACCCCACCCCGGAGCCCACGGCCCCGCCCGGGCCAGAGACCTACGACCCTGCGACCTTTGGCTTCCTTTATCCCATCGCCGGGGGCTGCCTGCCAACCAGCGACGCGCTCATGCCCAACGCGCCCCGCGACTACCGCGGCGGCACCCACGAGGGGGTCGACTTCTACCCCACCGACAACTGCGCGCCCATCTCCCTCGGCACGCCCGTGCTGGCCGCCGCCGCGGGGGCCGTCATCCGGGCCGACCTCGACTACCATGATCTGACGTGGGAGGAGCTGGACGCGCTGAACAGGCGCATCGCCGAGGGCGGCGCTAACGACCCCGACGTCCTCGACGCCTTCCGAGGACGTCAGGTATGGGTCCGCCACGGCAACGGCGTCGTCACGCGCTACGCGCACCTCAGCGCCGTCGCCGAGGGCGTCTCGCCCGGCGTCCGCGTCGCCGCGGGTGACGTGCTGGGCTACGTCGGCGATTCGGGGACGCCCGAGTCGCTGACCAACCCGGGAACCGAGTACCACCTCCACTTCGAGATACGCGTCGGCGACACCTACCTCGGCGCAGGTCTGCCGCCCGGCGAGGTGCGTAACATCTACATGCAGGTGTTCAGCGATGGCTGATGATCAGGGCTCCGGCAGCGGATTCCCGGAAGATCTGGTCGAAGAGCGTCCGCAGCGGCGGCGCGAGTGGTCGGGCGCCATCCGCAGTCTGATGCTGCCCGTGGCGCTGGTGGCGGCCATCGTCGCGGGCCTCGTCTGGTGGCAGAATCGCGACGAAGGCGGCTCTGCGGGCGACTCGGGCAAGTACGGCATCGTCGAGTTGCCAGCCGACCGCAACCCGACGGGCGAAGCGCCGCGCGCCGAGGTCGGACGCGTGCCCCCCGACTTCCTGCTCGACGGCCCCGGCGGCGAGCTGCGCCTGAGCGACCTCCAGGGCAAGCCCGTGATCGTGAACTTCTGGGCGACCTGGTGCCCGCCCTGCCGGCAAGAGATACCCGAACTCATCGCGGCCTACGAGGCCCACGGGGCCGAAGGCCTCGTGCTCGTCGGCGTCGACCTGCAGGAGAACGAAGACGCGGTGGCCGCCTTCGCCGAGGAGTTCGGCATCACCTACCCGCTGGTCATCGACCGCACAGGCGAGGTCGCAGAGACGTGGAAGATCGGCGGGCAGTTCGGCGGCATACCGTCGACCTACTTCATCGACCGCACCGGCGTCGTCGCTTCCATCTACAATGGCACGTTGACCGAAGAGCTGCTGCAGGAGCGGCTGAACGTGATCCTCGAGTAAGACCGGTGGCGAAAATCCAGACGGCCAGGCTCGCGGCGACATTCGATCCGCTGCCCGTGTGGCGGCTGCTCACCTCAGTCCGCTTCGCCATCGGCCTCATCACCTTCCTGGCGCTGGCGTCGCTCATTGGCGTGGTCATACCTCAGGCTCCGGCCGGGATGCGCGACAACCCGGTCGCGATGGACGTGTGGCTCGACTCGAAGCGCGACACGTTCGGCTTCGCCACCGAGGCCATGGACCGGTTAGGCCTCTTCACCGTCTTCGACTCGCCGTGGTTCATCGCCTCGCTGGGTCTGCTGGTCGTCACCGTCAGCGTCTGCACCGCCAACCGCTTCCTGCCGACGTGGCGCAACGTCTTCCGCCCGCCGCTGCGCGTGCCCGACGCCTTCTTCGAACGCTCGAAGAACCGGCGCTCGCTTCCGGCTGGCGCCGGCGTCGCGCAACTGGCGGCCGAACTGCGGCGCGCGCGCTACCGCGTCGTCGAGACGCGCGAAGGCGGTGTTACGTATCTGTTCGCCGACCGCTTCGCCTGGGCGCAGCTCGCGACGTTCGTCAGCCACCTGGCGCTGATCCTCTTTCTCGCCGGAGGTCTCGTGTCGATGGTGACGGGCTTCGAGGAGAACCTGTTCATCGCCGAGGGCACGACGCAGCCGGTCTTTCCGGTAAGCCACGAGCGCCAGATCCAAGTCGAGGCGCAGGACGTCGTGGGCCTGTTCGACGCGGCGGGACGTCCGGAGGACTTCCGGAGCACGCTGGTCATCTACGAGAACGGCGTCGAAGTCGCCCGCGGTGACGCCACGGTCAACGATCCGCTCAAGTACGGCGGCTACCGCTTTCACCAGGCTATGTTCGAACCCAACGGCGCCGCCCTGCGCGTCCGAGACGCCGCTACCGGCCGCACCGTCTACGCCGAGACGCTGGCCTTGCAGGACACCTTCGCCGCGCCGCGCGTGCGCATCACCGATGGCGCGGGCAATACTGTTCTCGAAGACACCATCGTCCCGTCCGACTTCCTGGGCTCCGCCAGCGGCACCGTAGTCACGCTCGCGGAAGGCGAGAACCTGTGGATAGGCGCTCAGCCAGTGAAGGACGACGACTGGCAACTGCTGGTGTACGACACGGCAGACCCCGACGCAGGCGTCATCATCCCCGAGGGCGCGGAAGCCGTCGCCGGGAAGCTACGATTCGAGTTCACCGGCATCGAGGCGCTGCCCGCGGCGGTGGTCGATGGAGTACCCGGGGCGGGTGATCAGCCGACGATCGTCGAGATGGCGAACGATGCCGCCGGAACGCCGTTCCTGACGGTGCTGGGCGCCACCGGCAGCGACGCCCTGTACCTGTATCCCGGCCAGCCGGTGACGGTCGGCAGCCGCGAGTACACGTTCGAGGGAACGCGGGAGTTCACGGGCATTTCCGTCCGGAGGGACCAGGGCGATACCATCATCTGGGTCGCCACCGGCCTGCTCCTGCTGGGCCTGCTGATTACGTTCTACGTCCCGCGCCGCCGCCTGTGGGTGAGAGCGGACGCCGACGGGATTCGCGTCGCCTCGCTCGCCGAGAAGAGCGACGGCTTCGAAGCGGAGATGCGCAGCCTGGAGCGCCAGCTCGGCCTGGCCACGGCTGAAGACGACAGGAGAGAGAGGTACTGAGACGTGACACTTCTGTCCTTCCTGACCATCGAGATCGGCATGGACCCGGAGATCGCGCGCATTGGCGACCTCCTGCTGACCTGGCACGGCGTGTTCACCTCCGTTGGCATCGCGGCAGGCGTCTACCTGGCGGTAACGCTCGCCCGGCGGGTGAACTACCTGAACGACGACGAAGCGTACACGGTCGCCCTCATCGGCGTGCCCTGCGCGATCGTCGGCGCCCGCCTCCTGTACGTGATGGAGCGCTGGGACGAGGAGTTCTCGGGCGACTTCTGGCACGTGTTCGCCGTCAATGAGGGCGGCATCTCCGTCTACGGAGCCGTCATCGGAGGCCTGCTCGGCGGGCTGATCTACGGCTGGATCAGGAAATTCCCGATTCGCCGAGGGCTCGACCTCGGCTCCATGGGACTCCTGCTGGGCATGGCCATCGGGCGCATCGGCGACGTCATCAACGGCGAGCACATCGCCGACCCCAGCGACCTGCCATGGGCCGTCGAGTACACGCACATTAACAGCCCGAGCTTTATGCTGCCGCCGCAGCACCCTGCGGCGGCGTACGATATGTTTGCCAACCTCATTATCCTCGGAGCTGTGTACTTGCTGTGGAGC
>JBBITS010000117.1:0-8201 GCA_037440665.1 Chloroflexota bacterium | reverse complement strand
GCGAACTATGGCGAGGCGAGTGTCAAACGCCGGTGGGTGGATGTCGGCGACGAGGCCCGCCGCCAGCCGCGAACGGAGCTTCGCATCGAGGCCGGTAAGGAGGCCCGGCTGCCGGTCAGATGACACGACGACCTGCGCGCCTGCGTCGCGGAGATCGTTGAAAGTGTGGAAGAACTCCTCCTGCGTGTGCTCCTTCCCCTCAAGGAACTGCAGGTCATCTACAAGCAGCACGTTGCAGCTACGGTAGCGGTCGCGGAAGCTCTGGAAGCTGCGGTCGCGGGCGGCCGTGGCGAAGTCGTTGGCGAACCGCTCGGCGGTCACGAAGACGACCATGCTCCCCTCGGCGAGACAGCGGTGGCCGATGGCGTGCAGCAGGTGCGTCTTGCCGAGGCCTACGCTCCCGTAGATGACGACGGGGTTATACACTGGCGTGGCGGCGCACGCCGCCAGTGCAGCAGCGTGGGCAAGACGGTTCTCCTCCCCGACGACGAAGGAGTCGAAAGTCAGCGCCGGGTTGAAGATGGGCGAGCTGGAGGGGGCGGGGCGCGCCGTGATGGCAGTCCTCGCGTCCTGCGGGTCGAACAACGCTGGCGGGGGAGCGGCCGAGGCGGGCTTCATGACTTCGAACAGGACGTCGACGTGCCAACCGGCGACGGCGGCGAGCGTCTTGACGATCAGGGGCTTCATCCGCGTCTCGAGCCACTCGGTGGCGAAGTCGGTGGGCGCGCCGACGACCAGACGGTCGTCCTCGAAGCGCAGCCCGCGTGTGTCGCGAAGCCAGGTGTCGAAGTTGGGCTTGGTCACGCGGAGTTCCAAGCGTCCGAGCGCGGTTTCCCAGAGGTCGCGGGCGTGAGGCTGCGGCGAGGTCAAGAAGGGCGCACTCCACCAGGGCCGGGCGGCGACGCGCTGCGCTCTGGCGGCGACACTCGCCTGCGCCCTGACCAGTTCCGGGCTGAGATCAGACACTTGCTGCGTTCTGCTTGAATGCCCAGGGACCGGCGGAAGTCCTCGGAACAAGTCCGGAGGGGATGTTCGCGACGTTCTCGCGCCACCCCGGGCCCCCTCCCGGGGAACGCGGGCCTCATCCTGGAGGAATCAGCGCCGCCGTTGTCGGGCTCGTGGCCCCTGGACGGCGGTGAGCATAGCAAGGGCGCTCTCGGCCGATCAAGGCCTTTTATGACGACTTGCAGTTCGAATTTCGCCCCCTTTCCAAACCCTCACGGTTGAAGTTGACAGTATGCCCGGCGCAACTCGCGCGCCGCGTATAATGACCCCGGTCTCACCAGCGTTAGAAGAGGTGACAGGACCGCCGCATGCTGCTTGCGCTGGACGTCGGCAACACCAACATCACCGTCGGGATTTTCGACGGCGGCTCGCTGCGCGCGACCTGGCGGCGCATCGCGGCCGGAGCATCGTCATCGGCGACGAGTACGCCGCGTTCCTCCTCCAACTGCTGGCCACCGCCGAGATCGGAACCGGCGAGATCACCGACGCCGTGGTCGGCTCGGTGGTGCCCGACCTCGTGCCGGTGTTCGAGCATCTCTGCCAGCGCTACTTCGGGATCAAGCCGCTGGTGGTCGGGCCCGGCGTGAAGACCGGCGTGCGCATCCTCTACGAGAACCCGCGCGAGGTCGGCGTCGACCGCATCGCCGACGTGGTGGCAGCGCTCAAACGCTACGGCCCGCCGCCGCTGGTGATCGTCGATCTGGGCACAGGGACGGTGTTCGACGCCGTGGACGCCAACGGCGACTATCTGGGCGGTGCCATCGCGCCCGGCATCGGCATCGCGTCCGAGGCGCTGTTCGAGAAGGCGGCCAAGCTCTATCGCGTCGAGCTGGAGCGCCCGAAGGCGGCTATAGGCCGCAACACGGTGGGCGCTATCCAGTCGGGCGTCTTTCTGGGGTATCTTGAGCTTGTGGAAGGCATGGTGCGCCGCTTCAAGGGCGAGCTGGGCGGCCGGGCCACGGTCATCGGCACGGGAGGGTGGGCGCAGCGTCTGGCGCAGGAGACGGCGGTGTTCGACCACGTCGATCCAGACCTCACGCTGGAAGGGCTGCGGCTTATCCGCGAGGCGAACCGCTAGTGGACAGGGTGTTGACAGACAAGGGGATAGCGCTGGGGGTCACGGGCAGCGTTGCCTGCTACAAGGCGGTAGACCTCGCCAGCAAGCTAACCCAACTGGGCGCGCGCGTCGATGTGGTCATGACACCAGCGGCGGCGAAGTTCGTGATGCCGCTGGCGTTCCGCAGCATCACCGGTCGGCCCGTGTTCGTCGACATGTTCGACCCTGAGAGCGAGACGGCCGAGCAGCACGTGGCCATCGCCCGGCGCATCTCCGGCATGGTCATCGCTTTCTCCATGATGGCAGCTACAGGGCCGAAATGGTGAGCCTGACCGCGCTGGCGACCCCGGCGCCCGTCGTCATCGCCCCGGCCATGGACAGCCACATGTACGAGCACCCGGCTACGCAGCACAACCTGCAACTGCTGCAGTCGCGCGGCATGCGCATCGTGGGCCCCGACGAGGGCAGGCTGGCCAGCGGCCACAGCGGCGTGGGCCGTCTGGTGGACAACCTGACGATCATCGCCGCGCTGAAGCAGGCGATGGGCATGCACGGCGACCTCGCCGGGCGCAAGGTCGTGGTCAGCGCCGGGCCCACCCGTGAGGCCATCGACACCGTGCGCTTCATCAGCAACTACTCCAGCGGCAAGATGGGCTTCGCCAGCGCCGAGGCCGCGCGCGACCGCGGCGCCACCGTTACCCTCGTCACTGGCCCGACGGCGCTGCGCGAGCCGGACGGCGTGATGACCGTCCACGTCGATACTACGGCCCAGATGGCCGAGGCCATCCAGACGGCCTGCGAGGACGCCGACCTGCTGGTCATGGCCGCTGCGCCCTCGGACTTCCGGGCCGCCCAGGTGGCGGAACGCAAGATCAAGCGCACGGGCCAGGAAGTCGACGTTCACCTGGTGCCCAACGTGGACATCGTCGCCGGCGTGAAGAATGGCCAGCTCGTGAAGGTGGGCTTCGCCGCTGAGAGCGAGGACGTGCTGGCGAATGCCGCCGCGAAAGTGAAGAAGAAGGGCCTGGCGTTCATCGTCGCCAACGACGTCACGGCCCCCGGGTCAGGCTTTGGCACGGACACTAATCAGGTGGTGTTCATCGACGCCGACGGCGCGAAGGAGCACCTGCCGCTGCTGTCCAAGGCCGAGGTAGGCCACCGCATCCTCGACCACGCCATCCCGCTGCTGAGGAAGAGGCGGGGCTAGCTGGCGCCTCCGGTGGTCACGCCGGCCACGGGCTCGGCGCCTGGCGCCGGGCTCGGTTCGCGCGAGGGCTCGCGCACCAGCGTAGCCACCATCGCGGCCACGCCAACCAGGGCTATGCCCACGACGACGAAGCCCGTGTCGATGCCCCACTGGCGGACGACCAGCCCGCCTGCCAGCGGTGCCACTGCGATGGCCAGCGCCTGCGCGCTGCCGGCCATGCCGAACGCCGCTCCCTGCCGGCCGTCAGGCGTCAGCGCGCCGATGAGGGCGTTGGCAGCCGGCAGCATGCCGCCGCTGAACAGCCCTACAAAGGCCATCGACAGCAGCAGGAGGGGCACGTTCTGGGCGAAGGCCACGGGCACGTAGGCGGCGCCCGCCAGCAGCGTGGCCAGCGTCAGCGCATTGCGATAGCCCACGCGGTCCGATGCCCGGCCCACCATCAGCGCCGCCATGGAGCTGGTCGCCGCCAGCGCCGAGAAGGCGAACCCTGAGATCACGGCCGGTCGGCGCACGTCGAAGGTGTCTACCAGCAGGGGGATGATGGGCCGGACGAACGAAGGCGCGCCGTTGAGGAAGAACACGACGGTGATGAGCAGCAGGAGCTGCCGGTTGGCCGAGACGAGCCTGAGGCCCGTCAGGAACGACTCACGCTCGGCGGCGGGCCGGCGCTCCTCCTTCACCTGCGTGAGCACCAGCAGGAACGAGAGCATGTATATGGCGCCGGCGATGACGAACGTCGCCCGGTAGCCTGCGGCCTCGGCCAGCGAGCCCCCGATGATCGGTCCGACGAACTGGGACAGGAACAGTGACATCTGGACCAGCCCAAGGGCGTAGCCGACGCGCGGGCCAGGCGTAGCCGAGGCGACGAGGGCGTTGGCCGCTGGGATGGTGCCGACGAAGAACCCCTGGAGCACGCGTAGTGCCGCGAGCTGCCACACGTTCTGGACGAAGCCCTGCATCGTCATCGCGACTGTCGCGCCGACGTAGGCGCGCAGCAGCATCGCCTTGCGGCCGAAGCGGTCGGCCAGCGAGCCCCAGAGAGGTGCCGAGATGAACAGCGCGGCGCCGGTGCCGGTGGCTAGAATGCCCGACCAGAGGGCGGCGTCGCCCGCGTCCTCGATGCCGAGCTTCATAACGTAGAAGGGGATGAAGGGGAAGATGAGATTTGCCCCTGCCAGGGCGACGAACTGAGAGATGGAGACGGCGTAGGCGGTCTTCTGCCAGCGTTCGAGCTTCAAGGCAGACGTTCTCCCGGGGCGACGGCGTCAAGGGAAGCGGGGTCAGTATAGCAGGGGCGCTGTGCGGTTCTCCGGAGACGGGATCGCCCCCCGGGACGCGGGGGGCGATGGGTACCGGAAGAGGGCTGTCGTGTCGCCTGGTCAGGCTGCGTAGCGGCCGTTGGCCCTGCTGGGCACACCAATGGCCCGCTGCCGGATGCGCTCGATGGTGTCGGCTGAAGGGAGCCGCTTGACCCGCGCGCGGGCGGGGGCCAGGGTGCGCTCCAGCCACTTCTTGGTGGTCATCAGTTCCAGGGTCATGGCAGGCTCTTTCTTCATGGCTTCACCCAGAGAATCGGCATGACCGCTCCTGTTCCGAAGCCCGGTTAACCCCGAAATTGGGTGTTTTCCCCCATATGGGAAATTCCTAAGCGGGGGCCTATCCCCGGGCCATCTGGAGAGCCAGGTTCACCAGCGTCCGGACGGGTATGCCCGACGCTCCCTTGACGAGGACGCCCTTGTCCTTCTCGTAGTTGTCCACGCCAGCCATGTCGATGTGGACCCAGGGGGTATCCTCCACGAACTCCTTGAGGAACAGGGCGGCGGTGATGGAGCCGGCGTTCCGGCCGCCCGTGTTCTTGATGTCGGCGACATCGCTCTTGATCTGCTCGCGGTACTCCTCGAACAGAGGCAACTCCCAGCACTTCTCGCCGGCGGCAGCCGCGGCTGCCTTCACCCGGTTCATCAGCGCCTCGTCGTTGCCCATCATGCCCATGGCTACGTTGCCCAGGGTGATGGCCATGGCGCCGGTGAGCGTCGCGACGTCAACGATGGATGAACATCCGAGCTTGCGTGCGTAGGCGATGCCGTCGGCGAGGATAAGCCGCCCTTCGGCGTCGGTGTTGATGACCTCGATGGTCTTGCCCGTCATCGCCTTCAGCACGTCGCCCGGCCGGATGGCGCCGCCGCCGGGCATGTTCTCCGTCGCCGGGACGACGGCTGTGACGTTGATGGCGGGTTTGAGGCGCGCGATGGCACCCATGGCGGCGATGACCGCTGCGCCGCCCGACATGTCGCCCTTCATCTCCTCCATGCCGGCGGCCTGCTTGAGAGAGATACCGCCCGTGTCGAAGGTGATGCCCTTGCCGACGAGGCCCAGCGCCGCGCCGTCGCCGTGCCGGTGGCGGAGAACGATAAGCTTCGGCGGCTGGTGGCTGCCCGCCGCGACGCCCAGCAGTGCGCCCATGCCCAGCTCCTCCATCTGCGGCCGGGCGAGAATCTCCCCCTCGAGCCCCACGGCTGCCGCCAGCGACTGGGCTCGATGGGCGAACTCGGTGGGCGTCAGCACGTTGGCGGGCTCGTTGGCCAGGTCGCGGGCGAAGTTGGCGGCCTCGGCCATGACGACGCCGGTATCGGCGCCTGCCTGCAGGACGTCGGTCTTCGACGCGTCGTGTTCGACGATGATCGCCTCCTTCACCTCGCCCGCGTCGTCCTCTGTGCCGGAAGCGGACTTGTGTTGGCGGAAGCGGTAGAGGCCGAGGAGCGTTCCCTCGGCGATAGCCTGGGCGCACGCCTGCGGGTCGAGGCCGGCGATGCCTGCGCCGTGGGTGATAGTGGCGAATGACTCGACGCGCGCGGCCCGCAGGCGACGCGCAGCCTCGGCCGAGAGGTTGCGCACCTTGTCGACGTTGAACTCGGCCGACTTGCCGAGGCCCACGACGAGGACGCGAGGCGCTGGGACCTTGCCGAACGTCGGGAAGAGGACCAGATCGCCGTACTTGCCGCGCAGGTCGCCCTGGGCGATGAGCTTCGAGATGGCGCCGTCGAGCGCGCGGTCGACCGCGCCGGTCCCGCCTGCGGGCGAGGTGACGCCTTCGAATAGGTTGACGACGATGCAGGCGGCCTTCGCCTGAGCGATGTCGCCGGACTCGACTCGGACGTGCATGGCGGGCGGTCCTTTCGGTGTGCGTAGGAGCCTCTGCGGAGAGCAGGTTCATCATAGGATCGGGCCCGCAGAGGGGCAACGAGGCCATCTGTCTGTGCGGGGCCAGGGCGCGGGAGTACAATCACAGCGTTGCAGGTCTGCCCGCGAGCGCGGGCACGCGGCGGCGCCCCTGGCGCCGGGGGAGGAAACCGAGCGATGGCCGACTACGTATTCGACCGCGAGTGCCGCACGCCGCATTCGGAGGCCTACACGATCGCACTGGACGGCGAGGAGGTCGGCCGCGTCGACCTGCACTGGACGGCGGGCCGTTGCGACGCCACCCTCTGCGTGCCCGAAGGCTTCGACGAGCAGGCGATCCAGGACCTCATTGCCGAGATCGACGAGCGCCTGGTGATGAGCGCCGACCCCTGGCGCGAGGACTTCATCGTCACCGTCTGGGCCGGCCGCTACGCCGGCACGTACTCCGAGGAGGACCTGGCTGAAGAGGACGAGGAGTACGAGGACGAGGAGGAAGTCGGCGGCAACGGGCGCCAGATGTGAGATAGCCCCTGCGAGGAACAGCTGGGAGCGGGCGCGGCGAGAACCGTTATCTTGTTGGACACATAGATGGACATCCGGGGCGACGGACGCCGCTGTCGGCTTGCGCTCGCGCCCTGTCCGGGCGTAAGATCAGAATCTGAAATGGCCCCTGAACCCGCTTTCCACGAGTCGGCAGTCCCGACAAGGCTTTGGACAAAACTATGGACACTCGAGGCGACGTAGCATGCCTAAGTGGGACGTGACCTTCGACCTCGGCATTGGCCTGCGGGAGCCGGGGCTGCTCCAGGCCGTCTCGAGAGCCGAGGCGCTCGCCGAGGTCATCCGCGGTGTTCCCATCCCCCCTCACCTGCGAACCCGGTTCGACCGGCTGAACATCCTGAGAGCCGTGCGCGGCACCACTGGCATCGAAGGCTGTGACCTGACCGAGGAAGAGGTCGGCCGGGTCCTCGACGCCACGGGTGGCGAAGCCATACTGACCAGGGCGAGAGAGCGCGAGGAACGGGAGGTCCGTAACGCGGGGCGCGTGCTGGAGTTTGTGGCCAGTACGCTGGACAAGAACCCGAGCCAGCCCGTGACTGAGGAGCTGATCTGCACACTGCACCGGCTCACGACTGAAGGCATTGCTTACGGGAGTAACGTCCCGGGTCAGTACCGGGTGCACGGTGTCACGGCGGGAACGTACTCGCCGCCTGGCGGGGACGAGGTGCCCCGCCTGATGAAGGAGTTCGTGCAGTGGCTCAACGGCGGGGCGGCCCGGTGGCCGCCCATCGTGCGGGCCATCGGGGCCCATTTCTACCTCATCAGCATTCATCCCTTCGGCGACGGCAACGGTAGAACCGCGCGGGCCGTGGAGAGCATTCTGCTCTATCAGGCGAGGGTCAATGCGTGCGGCTTCTATTCGCTGGCGAACTTCTACTACCGGCGGCGCGCCGAGTATATCGCGATGCTCGACCACGTACGCTTCCGATCCGGCGACGACCTGACACCCTTCGTTCTGCTTGCCGCCAGGGGCCTGGTCGAGGAACTGGAGAGCGTTCACCGGGAAATACTGGCCGAGGTGACGCTCATCGCGTTCAGGGACTTCGCCCGGGAGACGCTACAGACGCACGGCAAGCTGGGCACAAAGGCTGGCGAGCGTATGTTCCACTTCCTGTTGGGGTTGACCAGGGACAGCGTGGGGTCGCGTCTCTAGACTGCTGTAAATTCCGGCGGGCAGTCCCTGCGGTTTCC
>JBBITS010000116.1:0-8237 GCA_037440665.1 Chloroflexota bacterium | reverse complement strand
GACCTCGGAGAGCGGGATGGGCTGCCGCAGGCCGGAGACGTCGTCCACGAACTCGTAGAGCAGCTTGCCGTTGCGGTCGAGAATGCGCGCGCCGCCCGATGGAAGCTGCTGTATGGCCTCCTCCGGCGGCACGAAGTCGTGCGCATAGCTCTGGTAGACCGCCACGCCCACAGAGGCCGCGACGACGCTTCCAATGAAGGCCGACGTCAGCAGCGCGAACGCAAGGATGACCCAGACGGGCCGGCCGTGGCCGTTCCCGTTGCCATTTCTCCGATGCGCCCGTAGGCGACGGCGCGCGTAGTAGTACGTCGAGGTCCGGCTAGCCATCGGGCATTGCCTCCAATGGCGGCATCCGTTTCTCCAGCACGACGAAGTGCGACAGGCCGAACACGCGCAGCCATGACCGCTCGGCGCGGTAGAATACGGCGCGGTACAGCCCGCCGAGCCAGCGCCGCCGCGACGTGACGTTGTCGAAGCCGGGATAGATGCGCGTGCGCTCGATGGCGTCAGCGTCCAAACCGGTGGTCAAGCGGATCATACGCCGCCCGGTGTAGACGCGCGCGTGCGGCGTCAGCCGGTTACGGATGACGTCGGGCAGGTAGTTCACCAGCGGTATGTTGCCGAAGACGAACCGTTGCCCCAGGTACACGCCGTGCGTCTCGAAGGGAAACCAGCGGTTGGGCGCGAAGATCACGACGTGGCCGCCGGGGCGCACCACGCGCACGGCCTCTTCCAGAGTGCGACGATCGTCGCGCACGTGTTCGATGACCTCGTTGAGCAGGACCATGTCGAATGCGCCGTCGGGAAATGGCAGGGCCTCGCTGGCGCCCTGCAACAGGCCTGGTGCGTCAGGAGCGCCCCGTTTCACGCGCGCGCCGTCAACGTCGATCCCCACCACGCGCGGGGAGAACTCGCGAAGCTTGCGGACGTAGGTTCCCACGCCGCAGCCGATGTCCAGAATCCGCGCGTTGTCGAGGGAAACGAACTGCCGGATGAGGTTGAGGCTCCGGTCCTGGCCGAACCGCCAGACATAACTGGGGTTTCCGAGGCCAGCCTGCGCCCGGCCGGGGGCTTCGATCATCGGTCCTTCCACCTGCCCCGTCCGCCCAATGTAGCAGACCCCTTCCAGGGGTACAAACGGCCAGGGCGGTCTTCAGGTTCACTTCCGGAATCGGCCCAGGACCACGTAGTGCGATCCATCGAAGCTGGGCTCGGGGAACTCAGAGGTGGGTCGAGAGGCCGCCGTCGACGAACAATGCCTGTCCGGAGACGTAGCCGCTTACGTCCGACGCCAGATAGACGGCCAGCGCCGCCAGTTCGCCCGGCTCGCCCGGGCGCTTCATGGGGACGAAGCGCACCGTCTTGCCCGCGTCGGGGACTGTGTCCGCGATGGCCGGGCTGTCGCTCATCCAGCCCTTGACGATGCAGTTGACGGTGATACCGTGCGGTCCCCACTCCTGCGAGAGGGCGCGAGTCAGGTTGTAGACGCCGCCGTGCGCCGCCGCGTACGCTGCCACATTGGCTATAGCGCGCTCGCCCAGCACCGACGTCACGTTGATGATGCGGCCGCCGGAACCGCGGCTGAGCATCTCCTTGCCCGCGGCGCGCGCCGTGAAGAAGAAAGAACTCAGGTTCGCGCCTATCACTCGCGCCCAGTCGGCGTCCGACGTCTTCTCAGCCGCTTTCGCAAGGAACAGGTCTTGCGCGTTCACCAGGACGTCGATGCGGCCGGCATCCTTCGCGACCTGACGTATCATCACCTGCGCGCCGGTTCCCAGCGCTACGTCGGCCGCGACCGCCGACGACTTGCGACCCAGCCCTTCGATCTCCTTCGCCAGCTTCTTGACGGCGAAGGCCCCGTCGCCGCTGGAGGTCGACGAGCACACCGTGACGTCGGCTCCGGCCTCGCCCAGCGCCAGCGCGATGGCGCGGCCGCTGGCCGTCTCCGCGCCCACGACGAGAGCGCGCCTGCCCGTCAGGTCTAACGCCTCTGCTCCCAGCTTCGCGTTCGTCCACTCCGCCATCACGGCGCCTCCGGCGCGAAGCCGACGGGAGCAAGGCCGCCCGCGAGCCCGCCACCGTCGATCACGAAGCCCTGGCCTGTGACGTAGCTTGATGCCTCGGAGGCCAGGTATACGCAGAGCGGCCCCAGTTCCCAGGCCTCGCCCAGCCGCTGCACGGGCAGGTAGCGGCCGCGCGCGCCCAGGAACTCCACTGCCTGCTCTGATTCCGGAGGGGATTGCAGCACGAAGCCGGGGATGATGCAGTTCACCCGGATGTTGTTCTTCACAAGCATGACGGCCATCGACTTAGTCAGGGCGATGACGCCGGCCTTGGCGGCGCCGTAGGCGAAACTCTGCGGGTAGCCGCGCAGCGCCGTGCCCGATGCGACGTTGATGATGACGCCGCCGTGGCCCTGATCCACCATGCGGCGCGAAGCGGCGCGAGCGCAGTAGAAGGCGCTCGAAAGGTTGACGTCCAGGGTGTCGTGCCAGTCGTCGTCGTTGACGTCCCAGACCTCGGCCCCGGCGCCCCGCATGTCACCGATGCCGGCGTTCGACACCTGGATGTCGATCTTCCCAAACTCGTCGACGCAGCGCTTGATCAGCGCGTCGCATTGCGCGGAGTCGCGAACGTCGGTAGGCACGGCGATAGCGCGGCGGCCAAGGGCGCGGATCTCCGACGCCGTCTCGTCGATCTGGGCGGCCGTGCGCGCCGCGCAGACGACGTCGGCGCCAGCGCGCGCCAGCGCCAGCGCCATCTGCTTGCCGAGGCCGCGTCCGGCCCCGGTGACGACCGCAGCCTTGCCGTCCAGCCTGAACTGCTCCAGCACCATGTCACTCTCCAGCCGCTGTGGCGCGGCCAGCGCAATCAGCGTCCCATGCCGTTCGGGCGCGCCGGATCATAGCATGAGACGGTGACAGCAGGTACGTCTGCGCCGTACGATGGCAGGCATGAAAGTAGAGCTTCCGTACGGTCAGACTCTACTGGAGGCGGAAGTTCCCGACTCGGCGACGGTGCTCGTCCCGAACGAGGTGCCCGCGCTTCCCGATCCGGGCGCAGCCGTGCGCGACGCCCTGGCCCGGCCACTGGGTTCGCCGCCCCTGCGCCGCCTGGCGAAGGGCGCTCACAGCGCCGTCATCGTCATCTCCGACATCACGCGGCCGGTGCCCAACCAGACGCTACTGCCGCCAGTCCTCGACGAGTTGCAAGCGGCAGGCGTGCCGCGCGCGGCCGTCACCATACTCGTCGGCACAGGTCTGCACCGGGCGGCGACATCCGAGGAGGTGAGCGCGCTCGTCGGCGACCGCATAGCCTCGGCTTACCGCATCGTCAGTCACGACGCTCGCGATCGGTCAAGCCTCGCGCCCGGGGCGCGGACAACTACGGGCGCCACCGTCGACCTGAACCGGACGTACGTCAAAGCCGATGTCCGGGTCCTGACGGGGTTCGTAGAGCCGCACCTGTTCGCTGGGTACTCGGGAGGCGGGAAGGCCGTGTTGCCGGGCGTCGCTGGGGCCGACACCATCATGGCGAACCACTCGGCGCGCAACCTGTTCCATCCTGGCGCAACCTGGTGCGTAACCGATGGGAATCCGGTCTTCGAGGAAATCCGCCATGCCGCCATCTCGTCGAACCCCACGTTCGCGGTCAATGTCACCCTCAGCGCTGGGAAGCGGATAACCGGCGTGTTCGCGGGCGACCTTGTGGCCGCTCATGACGCGGGCATCGCCCAGGCCGCGCGTCAGGCTCTGCGCCGGATTCCCTACGAGTTCGATATCGCCGTGGTCACCAACATGGGCTACCCGGCTGACCTGAACCTGTATCAGTCGGTGAAGGGGCTATCTTTAGCTGCGAAGGCAGTCCGTCATGGCGGCGCTATCATCCTCGTCGCCGAATGCCGCGAGGGCCTGGGCGGGCGGGAGTACGTAGACCTGCTGCGCAGCGAGCGTTCGCCCGGCGCGCTATTGCAGCGTCTGGAGCAACCCGGATTCTCGCAGCTTGACCAGTGGGGAGTGCAAATCCTGGCTATGGTGCAGGGCAGGGCCGACGTATATCTCCAATCGGCGCTGTCCTCCGAGGACGCGCGGGTGGCCCACGTGACGCCGTGCGACGACGTGTCGAGCCTAGTTGCAGAGCTGGTGCGCAAGCAGCGCTCCGAGCTCGGGCGGGAACCACACGTCCTGGTCTTGCCTCACGGTCAGCTCACTGTCCCTGTCGTGGCGGCGTAGACGACGCCAGGACCCCCGTTGCGCCAGTTTCTCGTGATGCAAATGCGCCACGCTGCGGCAGGCCGCCTCATTCGGGATGAGTGGCCCGTGCCTCGCGGGACGTTTGGTCCATGTTGCCTACGCTGCCGCCCGGTATCGTGAAATGGCTATTGCAGGTGGTGAAGGTGTCCGGAGAGAAGCGTATGGCAGACCCCAACGAAGTGCTTCGTCTGCTGTCGGAATCGGCCGACGGCGTGTACGCGGTGGACAAGAAGCAGAAGGTGGTCTTCTGGAGCAGGGCTGCGGAGAAGATCACGGGCTATTCCGCCGAGGAGGTGCTGGGGCATCCCTGTTACGAGGTCATGAACGGCCGGGATTATGAGGAGAACACCTTCTGCCGCCGGAATTGCCCCACCATGATCGCCGTCCGCCGGGGCAGTTCGGTCCCCAACTACGACATCGGATCGCGTACGAAAGACGGTCGCGACATCTGGCTGAACATGAGCATCGTCCCCATCCGCCGCCGCCGGCGCGAGGGGCCGCTGGCAGTGCACCTCTTCCGCGACGTCACCAGCCGCCGACGCGCCGAGCGCCTCGCCAGGGAGACGCTGTCCACCGTTGAGCGCTTTGGTTCGCAGGGCAAGGAAGAAATCCTGCAAGCGACGCCATGCCCCGCGCCTAGCCCGACGCTCACCCCTCGCGAGCTGGAGGTGCTGCGTCTCCTGGCCGACGGCGTGGGCACCAGAGAGATGGCCGAACGCCTGAGCCTTAGTGTGGCGACCGTTCGCAACCACGTGGAACGCATCCTCGGTAAGCTTGGCGTGCACAGCCGGTTGGAGGCTGTGCTGTACGCCGCCCAGCACGGCTTGATCTGACCTCATCAGGGCTTGAACTGCCTCGACTGGCCGCCGGCGTGTGCCTGCGGCCAGTCACTTTTCTTTGACAAGCCTCGCCATTCCCCTCACAATCAACCGGCGAGGCGAGCGCAGCACGAATCATGATCCCGGAGATCGAAACCAAGACGGCTATCCCGCCGGCGCGGCCCGGCATCATCCACCGCCAGCGCCTCATCGCGCTGCTAGACGCCCAGGTGGGCCGCCGGATGTCGGTAGTGGCGGCGCCTTCCGGCTACGGCAAGACCACGCTCCTGGCTGACTGGGCGAGCACGCAGGAAGGCGCTGTCTGCTGGCTGGCGCTCGACCCCTGGGACGCCGAGCCGCCTTCCTTCTACCGGGGCATCCGCTCGGCCGTCCGGCGCCGGTTCCCCAACACCGCGCTTCTGCCCGGCGACATAGCCACCGAGCCACTGCAGGAGGCGGCGCTGGTGATCGCCGCCGTCGCGGCGCTGCCTGACTACGTGACGCTGGTGATAGACGACTTCCACCTGGTGGAAGAGACGCCCGAGATCGCCGAGTTGGTGAGCGTCCTGGTCGGCAGGGCACCACCCAACCTCCACGTCGCTATCGCCAGCCGCCTTCGCCCGAAGTTCCCCGGCTTCGCCCGTCTGGTCGCGCAGGGCGAAGCACTCTTGCTCGGCCCGGCTGACCTGGCGTTCAACGCGGACGAAATCCGTGATCTGTTCCGGGCCAAAGGCCATGAACTGGCTGAGGATGACGCCGCGCGGTTGTTGGCGGAGACCGAAGGCTGGGGAGCGGCGCTAGCTCTCGCCTCCACGGGCCAGCGCAGGCAGGGCGCGGCCGCTATACCGCGCGAGGACCTCTTCGAGTATCTGGCTGCGGAGTCGCTTACGGGCCTCACGGAGGACGACCGTGAGTTCCTGCGCTGCGTCTCTGTGCTGCCGGTGCTGACACCGCAGCTCTGCGACGCGCTTCTCGACCGCGACGACTCGGCGGCCGTGCTCGCGGACATCGAAACGCGCGCCCTGTTCCTGTCGCGGGTCAGCGACGACCCGCCGAGCTACCGCCTGCACCAGCTCTTCCGCACCTTCTTATCGGGACGTCTCCGCGCTTCCGACGAGGTGTGGTTCCGCGATCTCACCGGGCGCGCCGTGCTGCTGCTCATCGGCAGCGGCAGGCTCAACGAAAGCCTGGAGCTGGCCTGGGAGATCGGTGTCGCCGACACAGCGGATGCCCTCGACGCCGTGGCCAGCCGCTTTCTGGCGCGGGGGGACTATCGCACGCTACTGGAATGGCTAGACCGTCTGCCTGCAGAGGAACTGGCCTCACGGCCTCGCCTTCGCGTCTGGCGCGCGCGGGCGCTGGTGGGCGTCCACCGCGCCGACGACGCGCTGGCCGAAACGGTGGCCGCGCTACAAGCCCTGAGAGGCGAGACGGACGCTGCGCTGCTAGCGGAAGTCCACCTGGCGCGCGCAGCCGCGCTACGCTTCAAGGGCGACCTCGACGGCGTGCTCAGCGAGTGCAACGCCGCCATGCGTCTGCTGCGCGCGGAGGGCGCCGCGCACGAGGCGCTGGCTGCCGAAGCCCTGGAGGCCATCGGCTACCTGCACGGCGAGTCAGGCGACTTCAAGAAGGCCCTGGGCGAATTCCAGCGTGCCCTCCGCATCGTCGAGCGCCTAGGGCAGACGGGCCGCGCCGCCAAACTCCACGACAGCGTCGCCCGTTGCCACGCCGAACTCGGCAACGTACCGAAGGCGCTGCGTTCGCTCGACCTGGCGCGGGCGGGCTACGAGCGGTCGGGCAACCTCTTCGACCTAGCCATGCTCCTCAACAACACCGGCATGCTGCACTTCATGGCGGGCCAGTTCGAGGAAAGCCTGTCGTACTACGCCAGGTCCGAAGAGGCCGCCATCAGGTCAGGCAACACACGCGCGCTCACGTATCAGCAGGCAGGCACGGCGGACACGTACCTGGCGCTCGGTGAATTCGCCAGAGCCGTCGAAGTATACGAGCAGGCGTCGGCCAACGCCCGCGAAGTAGGCGACGGCGCGCTGGTCGCCCACTGTCGCGACCAGATGACTGTGGCGCTGCTATCGGCCGGCCAGGAGGACCGTGCGCGTCTGATGTTCGAGTCGGGAGAAGACGGTCAGGAAGGAACGTCGCGCTGGGCTTCTCGCCAGGTGATTCGTGGCCGGTTCGCCCGGCGGGCAGGGCGTGCCGAGGAGGCCTTTGGGTACTTTCAGGCCGGGGCAGCCATCTTCGCGCAACTGGGCATGCGGCGAGAGGAGGCTACGGCCCGCTTCCTTTCCGCCGCCGTCCTGTTCGAATTGAGGCGCCGAGGTCAGGCTGCCGCCGAGCTGGAGCGGGTAGCCGCGCTGTGCCAGGCCATCGGCTTCCATCGCTTCCTTCAGCCTGAGGTGCGCCAGGAGGAGGCGGTTGGCCGCTACGCCGCCTCGCGCAGCATCGGCGAGGGCATGTTCGAGCAGCTGCTGGAGCCCGTCGCGGCGGCGGAGACGCTGGAGGAGCGCCAGCCTTCGTCTCGTCTGCGCGTTTTCGCTCTAGGCTTGCCTCGCGTCCTGGTAGGAGACAAGGAAATCTCGGAGCCGGAGTGGCGCAGTGAGAAGGCCAAGGAGATGCTGCTCTTCTTCCTGATCGAGAAGAAGCCGCTCTCCAAGGGCGAGGTGTTCGTCGCGCTATGGCCAGAGCTGCCTGAGTCGAAGTGCAACAGCAACTTCCACTCCACCCTCCACCGTTTGCGCAACGCGATCTCGCCCGATGCCATCCGCCTCGATGGCGGCAGATACCAGCTTTCGCACGAGGGCGGCGTCGAACTCGACGTGGACAGCTTCCGGGCGGCTGTAGCAGCCGCGACGGCGGTGCGCGGCGGCACCGGGGAGATCGACGCACTCGAGCGTGCGTACGGCCTCTACGGCGGCCCCTTTTGCGACGGATTCTACGCTGAGTGGGTAGAGGACGTACGGGACAACCTGGAGAGCCAGTACCTTTCGGTGGCGTCCCGGCTCGGCACGCTTAGGGCCTACGCGGGCAACCACGTAGGGGCTGTCGAGGCGTACGAACAGGCGCTGGCCATCGACCCCTACCACGAGGTGGCCGCGCAGGGGCTGATGGCCGCCCTCGTGGCGATGGGCAACCGTGCGGCCGCGCTCTT
>JBBITS010000115.1:0-8259 GCA_037440665.1 Chloroflexota bacterium | reverse complement strand
GGTGCGCAACGGCGGGACGTACCTCGAGATCGGCAACATCAGCTTCGGCAACACGACGGCCATCGAGCCTTCAGCGCTAGTATGGGGCAGCAAGAAGATCCTGGGCGTGGTGATGTACAACCCGTGGGTCATCCCCGAGGCGTTGGACTTCCTGGTCCGCACCAGGGGCAAGTACCCGTTCGATCAGGTCGTCTCGCACAAGTACGCGCTCGACGACATCAGCAGAGCCTTCGAAGAGGCCGAGTGGCAGCGAGACGGCGACCAGACGCAGATCAGGCGCGCGGTCGTCGTGCCCTGACGGCGAACGCCAGGCGTTACAGAGGGAGAGGGCTCCGGCATCGCGGGGCCCTCTCCTTACTTCGGGCAGCGGGCGGGAGTCGCCCGTCCGGGGAACGGGCCGCCGCCCGGGGGGTCGTCTATGCCTGCTGCGGCGGTCCCCAGAGGCGCACGGCCGCGCGGGCCGCGACGCCGCGGGCGCCCTCGACAGCAGGACGAAGCGCTGTCACGGCGAGCGCCGCGGTGACCGCCGCAAACGCCGCGACGTTCAGGCCCGTCATCGCCAGGCCCAGCCTGCTGCGCAGCAGGTCTCCCACCAGGTCGGGGTCCGTCGGCGCCGTAGCGAACAGATTCAGGGTGAAGACAGGCGTCAGAAGCAGGTACAGCGGCAGCCAGCGCCGGTCCGCCACCACGACGGGCGCCAACAGTCCGAACAGCGGGTACAGATACCGCTCGTGGGTGCTCAGCGGCGTCATGTAGAAGACGAACACCAGATAGCTCGACACCACCAGCAGACCACGCAGGTCGGCTCGCCGGCGCAGGTAACCGAGCGCCACCAGTGTTGCTACGCCGGTCAGCAGGAGCGAGATGTCGGAGACGCGCAGCGTCGCGCCTCCGAATGCGGCCAGGGCGCTGTCCGGGCCCGCGTTCGTCGCCGCGACGTCGCCGAACCACCAGAGGTTCCAGGCCGCCAGCGACAGGTCGTATTCCGACGGCGTGAACAGCCCCTGGTAGATGCTGACGAGCCTCGGTCCGTCTCCATGCAGGACGAAGAACCCGAGCAGCGAGGCCAGACCCAGCACCGCGCCGCTCGCTCCCAGAGCAGAGCCGCGCCAGCCGAATCGCCACCAGGTGAACGCCGCGAGCGCCGGGACCAGCACGATGGGCTGCGGCTTGATGACAAAGCCCACGGCCAGCAGGAACCATCCGGCCAGGGGCAAGCCGCGCGCCAGCGCGAAGATCGCCGCCAGCTCGAAGAACGTGATGATGGAATCGGTCTGGGCCCAGACCGACGAGTCGTAGATCACGGCGGGATTGAACGCGAAGAGCGCTGCTGCCACGCCGGCCAGAACGATCTCGGGCCGGATGCCGAGCCTCCACAGCGGCCGCCAGCGGCGCAGACGGCGTGGCACGGCTCCGGGCGAGCCCGCCACCAGACGGCGCGCCACGACGAAGACCAGCGCTGCCGTCAGGACGTCAAAGATGACGGGTGGCGCCTTGATCAGGTAGTGCAGCGTCATCGTCGGCAGCTCGAAGTCCGGGTTCAGGCGTCCGTAGATAGCGCCCACCGGCCAGAGCAGGTAGTGGTAGCCGACGTAGTTGGTGTCGGAGTTCCGGAAGAGGTTGGCGAATCCACCCGACCACGCCTGGTAAGCCCAGACCTTGAAGAGCGTCGCGTCGGCGTGGCCCGGCTGGAGGTGGGCGCTATAGGGGAAGAACGGGAGGCGCACGGCGATCATCATGAGAACGCCGATGAGAGTGGATGTCAGGGCCAGAGCCCTCCGGGGCGCAGGAAGCCAGGGGCTCAAAGGTGAGTCCTTTCAGCGGGAGGCAGCAAGCCTCAGAGCCTGCGATGGCGGGCCGCAAGCCAGATCGAGTTAACCGGGGTGGTCGGGACCAGCCGCCGACGGGGGTCTTGCCGGACGGCGTGTTGAAGTGGATATTAGGGGCGGCCGAACCCGTCCGCAAGATGTAATAGGTTAACCCGCCCAATCAGGTGCAGAATTTTCACGGAACGCCTCCCGGAAAGCCCTTCTCGCCATGCCTGAGCGCGTGACAATCGTCTCCCTGAACCTGCGGCACGACGCCGACCGTTGGCCCGAACGCGCCCTGCTCGTCCGGGAAGAGATGGTCGCTCTGAACCCCGATCTCATCGCGCTTCAGGAGAACGCGGTGCGCATAGGGCAGTCCGAGTGGCTGCAGGCGCAACTGCGCAAGCGCACCGGCCGACTGTTTGAAGAGGTTCATACCGTCCGGCAGCTACCGCCTCCACACGACGCCTCCATCGAGTCCAACGCCATGCTCTGGGCGTGCCGCTTCCAGGGCTACGAGTGGATCAAGCTGCCCTCGGGCTACGAGGCGCGTAAGCCCTCAGACGAGCGGCTGTACCACGCGCGCTACCGCACGGCGCAGCGCCTGCGTCTGACGGTGGGCGGCGCGCCGTTCGACGTGTACAACACGCATCTGCATCACGAGGACCCCGACGGCTGCATCCATCCGGCGCAGGTCCGCTTCCTGCTCGACTGGATCGCGGCGCGCAGCCGGGGTGCGCCTCACGCCGTCTGCGGCGACTTCAACGCCCGCCCGGGGAGCATCACCGTACAAGCCATCGAAGCCGCCGGGCTCCGGTCGGCTCACCGCGACGTCCACGGCGTAGAGCCTCACACGTCACCGACGCCACTGAGCCCGGAGTGGGACGCCGGCGTTCGCCAGTGCATCGACTACGTCTTCGTTTCGCCTGAAGTGCGCGCGCTGGACGCGCGCGTTGTCTTCGATCGCCCGTCGCCGTCCGACCCTCGCCTCTACTCGAGCGACCACTTCGGGCTGTGGGTGGAGGTGGAGGTAAGCAGGTAGGGGATGTGGCGCGTCTCTTCGCTACCGCCCGGCTGTTTCTGGGACTACCCGGTGCTCCACCAAGTCCTTGCACGTAGGCCTAGTCCAGCCAACAGGAAGCGGTGGAGATGGTTCGGGTGGTCCGGGCTGCCGGCCGAAGAAATAGAAGGGTCCGTTCAGGAAGGGCGCCTTCGAGTCTGGATCCCAGACACGAGCAAGCTCGAATCCGGCTAATTCAGGTATCGCCGCCTTCAGCTCGTCGGCACTCAACGGTTCGGAGGGCCTGCAAGGACCGACATGCCCTTCCAGCACCAAGGTAAGCGTCAAATCACTTAACACGACCGTGGCGACGTCCGGATGTGAGATAAGCCACCAGTAGGAGTAGTCGGTGACGATCTTATGCTCCTGCGCCTCACTGAAATCGATCCTGGGCCAGTAGCCAAACACGCCCATTGTTAGCTGGACAGGCATTCGCCTCCCACTCTCCAGCGTAGTCAGGGAGTCGAGCGTGACCACTGTCTTGCCCGCCGGCGTCACGTCACGAACTGCGGTACCGAGTGATCTGACCAAGCCGAGGTTTCCGCTGCCCGCATCAGACATGTCCACGTAGCCAGCGTAGAACTGAAGAAGCTGGACAGACAGAAGCGCGGCGAGAATGGGAGCGGCGATGCGGGCAGTTTCGCTTCGAGCCGCAAGGCGCGCCATCAGTGATGCTCCCAAGGCAGCGAAAACGGCCGCGCTGGGCACGAAATATTCGGGCCAGACCCACCGGGGGACGAACTGCGCCGCGTACACGGTCCATCCCAGGAAGACAAGGATCGCCGTCTGGCGCACGGGCAACGGGATGTCGCGACGACCACGACTCCGCGCCACGCCTGCCGCGCCCACTGCCGCCAGCCCCGCCACTCCCGCTAGGAATGTGACAGGGAATTCACTCGCTGCCTCCGCCAGGCCAGTGAACTTCACCCTGACGGAGAACTCAGTCACTTCGTCCAGGCGGTATTGCGCGTGTCGGCGCGTCTGGGATTCCAGAACATTGAAGCGAACATCCGATAAGCCAGCGCGGGCGACAAACAAGGCCGCCGCAATCGCCGCAATCACCGCCCCTGTTGCCATCCCTGCGACAAACCATCGGTTGCCCCTCATCCTGTAAAGAGCGATGCAGAATACGATGGCAAGGACTGGTGCGACGGATATCCGGGTAATGGTTGCCAGCGCCAAGAAGGAGTTTGCCGATGCCCATCTGAATGGTGCAGGGAGCCGCTCCAACAACACCCACGCGGCCAGCAAGAGGAAAGTCGCGGTGAGTGGCTCCGTGCGCACTGTCGAGAAAGCGCCGAGCAGCGTATATCGCGAGAGCGCAAACAGGGGGAGGAACAACAGAGCCCCTAGCCGGCCTCCGCACAGCCACGAAACCCGCGTGCCCGCGGCGACTGCAATTATGCCGAAGACGAATGTAGTTGCGCGCCCCGACAATAACCCTTGACCTGCGATGACCTGAGACAGGCCATAGATGTATGCAGACAATGGCGCCTGGAAGAAGGCGAAGTCCCTGTAGGGCACCTTGCCTTCGTAGACCAGCCTCCCTGCGCCCAGATACCAGCTCTCATCGAGATTGACGTCCGCATGCCACAAGAAGTACAAAGCCAGGGCTATGTAGGCGGCGAACTCGACCGCGAGCGCCGCTGGAAACCACCACCGGTCCAGATGCACGTCCGGCGTTCTCCATCCAAGTTTGGGAAGCCCACTCAGGATCGAACGATCAGACGTTCGGCGCGCCGCCGCGGGCACACGTTTCCCAGATCGTCCCTTCTTGCTCATCGTCCTTCTTTAATACCTTCACGCTAGATGCGGTGAGATATCCTGCCACAAGCGCCGAAGCCCCGTCCACCCCGTAGCAGGTCCGGTGCGACCCGGCCGTCCACCTCGAGCCATCGTGGACGTGGAACCAGGCGCTTGACAGCCTTACGGGCTGCCGATAGACTGCCGCCACAACTGAACATAGCATCGGCTGAGAACGGGACGAGTACGCCGCCAGCGAGGCCTCAGAGAGCCGGGACAGGTGAAAGCCGGCGCCGGACGCAGCGGACCGAATGGACCCGGGAGCCGCAGCCCGAACGTTCGCCCCCGGGCGCCAGTAGGGTTCGCCGGAAAGGGCCCCGTTAGTAGAGCCCAGGGTATCGTCCACACCAAGGTGGGCCGTACCTGACGAGAGGTTGTCCTTCTGCGGAAGGACGAACCAGGGTGGCACCGCGAGTTGAACCCTCGCCCCTGTGGGCGAGGGTCTTTTGTTTGTCCGCGAAACGCCCGCGGCGGAAGGCCGCGCATCGAAGGAGGAGCGACATGTCCGACGTCAAGTTCATCCTGCCGGAATCCAAGATCCCGGAGGCCTGGTACAACATCGTCCCCGACCTGCCGCGGCCGCCGTCGCCGCCGCTGCACCCCGGGACGAAGCAGCCCATCGGCCCGGACGATCTGGCGCCGCTCTTCCCGATGGCGCTCATCGGCCAGGAGGTCACAGGCGACTCATACGTTCCCATTCCCGACGAGGTGCGGGAGATCTACAAGCTGTGGAGGCCCACACCCCTGCTTCGCGCCGCTCGTCTCGAGAAGGCGCTGGGAACCCCCGCGCACATCTACTACAAGTACGAGGGCACGAGTCCGGCTGGGTCGCACAAGCCCAACACGGCGGTCGCGCAGGCCTACTACAACAAACAGGCGGGCGTGAAGCGGATAACGACCGAGACAGGCGCGGGTCAGTGGGGCAGCGCGCTGGCCATGGCCTGTAATTTCTTCGGCATCGAGCTGAAGGTGTACATGGTCAAGGTCAGCTACCACCAGAAGCCCTACCGCCGCAGCATGATGGAGGTCTGGGGCGCGCAGGTGGTGCCCAGCCCGAGTCCTGACACCAACGCCGGGCGCGGCATCCTGGCCGAGTTCCCCGACTCGCCCGGCTCGCTGGGCATCGCCATCAGCGAGGCGGTCGAGGACGCAGCCACGCGCGACGATACGAAGTACTCGCTGGGCAGCGTTCTGAACCACGTCCTGATGCACCAGACGGTCATCGGCGAGGAGGCGCTCGCGCAGATGGAGATGGCGGGCGAATACCCGGACGTAGTCATCGGCTGCGTGGGCGGCGGGTCCAACTACGCGGGCATCGCCTTCCCGTTCATGCGAGGCCGCCTGAAGGAAGGCAAGAAGACGCGCTTCGTCGCCGCCGAGCCGGCGGCCTGCCCATCGCTGACGAAGGGTGAGTACCGCTACGACTTCGGCGACACGGCGGCCATGACGCCGCTTGTGAAGATGCACACGCTGGGGCACACTTTCGTGCCGGCGGGCATCCACGCGGGTGGTCTGCGCTACCACGGCATGGCCCACCTGATCTGCGAGCTGTACGACCAGGGGCTGATAGAGGCGCGCGCGTACCACCAGAACCCCGTGTTCGAAGCGGCCATCCAGTTCGCCCGCGCCGAGGGCATCATCCCGGCGCCGGAGTCGGCGCACGCCATCCGCGCGGCCGTCGATGAAGCGCTGGCGGCGAAGGAGGCCGGCGACAAGCGCGTGATCCTGTTCAACCTCAGCGGCCACGGTTACTTCGACCTTGCCGCGTACGATCAGTTCCTCTCCGGCAAGCTCGAGGACTACGAGTACCCGGCCGCGGCGGTCGCGGAGGCCATGAAGAGCGTACCGGTGGTGTGACGGGGCGAGAGCAGAGGGCAAAGAGCAGAGCGCAGTGGCCCAGGGCTACGGCTTTCGCGGGCTCAAAGTCCGGGAGCTGGCCCAGGAGTTGGCTGTGGCGGTAATCCGTGAGGTTGCGGCTCTGCCGAGACCGAGCGGCTCGGCACAGGTCATCGGCCGCCAGTTGGTGGCCTCTGCGGCGTCGATCGGAGCGAACATCGCGGAAGGTCACGGCCGCTATTCGAAGGCGGCGTATCGCAATCATCTGTCTATCGCGCGCGGCTCTCTTGCCGAAACGGAGAGCTGGTTGGACCTCCTAGGCCGAATAGACCTGGTGAGCCAAGGGCGGCTGAATGAATTGAATTCGAGATGCGAGGGGCTGAACAGAATGATCTCCGCAGTGATGAAGGGGCTCGAAAGAAGCAACTCGGCCGAAGGCAAGCGCTCGTCACGCGGGATGCCAACGCGCGACTCCGGCAACCGGAGACGGACACGGGAGGCATGACTGTGCTCTCTGCCCATTGCTCTTTGCTCTCTCCGGGAGTAGCAGTATGACGTCATCTCCTCCTCCGGCGCCTGCAACGTCGACCACCGTTGGATCGCCACGCGTCTGGAAGCGCATGCTCACGGGCGACCGGCCGACCGGGCCGCTGCACCTCGGCCACTACGTCGGCTCGCTCAAGACGCGCATGGAGCTACAGGACAGGCTGGAATCGTTCGTCATCATCGCCGACCTGCACGTGCTCACGACGCGCACATCGGGCCTGGACGAGATCGGCCACAACATCCGCGAGATCGTCCTCGACTATCTGAGCGTGGGCATCGATCCGAAGAAGACAACCATCTACCTCCAGTCGCTGGTGCCGGAGGTGCTGGAGCTGTTCTGGCTGTTCATGCCGCTGGTCAGCGTGCCGAGGGCGCAACGCATACCGACACTCAAGGAAGTCGTGCGCGACCTGAAGCTCGATACGGCGACGATGGCGCTGCTGTCATACCCCGTGCTTCAGGCGGCCGACATACTCATGGTCAAGGGCGACGTCGTTCCTGTGTCGAAGGACCAGTCGTCACACGTGGAGCTGACGCGGGAGATCGCCCGGCGCTTCAACCAGACGTACCGGGCCATCTTCCCCGAGCCCGAGGCGCCCATCGGCCAGATGCTCGTCGGCACCGACGGGCAGGCCAAGATGAGCAAGTCGTTGGGCAACGTGATTTTTCTATCCGACGGCGCGAAGACCGTCGAGCAGAAGGTCGCCCGGATGTACACGGATCCGACGCGCATCCACGCCACCGATCCGGGGCACGTGAAGGGCAACCCGGTGTTCATCTACCACGACGCCTTCAACGACGACAGGGACGAGGTCGAGTACCTCAAGCGTCTGTACAGGAAGGGCCAGGTCGGCGACGTCGAGGTGAAACGTAAGCTCGCTGCTGCCATCAACCGCTTCCTCGATCCGATCCGGGAGCGGCGGGCGCGTTTCGCCGCCAACGGTGGCCTGGTTGACGAGATCATCCGGGCCGGTTCCGAACGCGCGCGCCGGGAGTGCATCCAGACGCTCGGCGAGGCGCGCGAGGCTATGAGCCTGACGTACTTCCGGGGTCCGTCTGCAATCCACGCGGAGTAGCCATGTACACGCCATCGCTCGACGAAGTGCGCACGCTGGCCCGTGAGGGCAAGGGCAACATCGCGCCGGTCTACCGCGAGGTCATGGCCGACCTGGAGACGCCGGTCTCGGCCTATCTGAAGGTCGCTAG
>JBBITS010000114.1:0-8319 GCA_037440665.1 Chloroflexota bacterium | reverse complement strand
TGGAAACCGCAGGGACTGCCCGCCGGAATTTACAGCAGTCTAGAGACGCGACCGGCCACAGCCGACAAGGGCTGGAACGCCTTCTTGGGGAACGGCGACAGGCCTTACACCGACGCGAACGGCAATCCCCTCCCGGCTGGCGCTACGAAGCTGAAGGGGAGCAAGGTTACAGGACTGCCGCTGGTACCACCTACGTACCACTAGAGAAAGGCAAGACAGGTCACCACGGAGAAATGGGGCACGAAATCAGTCGCGACGGCCGTAGGTATCGGAATGTAACGGTGGATGAGAATGGGAATATCGTTCCTGTGGAGGGTTCCGCTGGAGATTGGCAGGCACCACACTAATGCGTGGTGGCCCCGCGGCTAGAAGGGGGAGGTGACAGTCTGAATCAGGCCGACGCGCAAAGCACCGAATGGGCCATGGAGCACATACGCTCCTATTTGGAGGGGCGCATAGACCTGGAACAGCTCTGGCAGCCGATCCCTGGGATTCTGAATTCCTATGCCGATGCTCCCGATGACCCGAATGAGCGTCTGCCGTACTTTTGGGGTCGAGCCGCCAGCTTCGCTCTGACAATCGTGCGCTTTGGCTACGAGGAAGACGAGCCGGACTTCAGGGTGTACATGGAGCGATGGCTGGACGCGCTCCAACGTCCAGACGAGGAATGGCGGGAAATCGTCAGCCGAAAGGGGAGGCCGCTCGAAGAGAACGTGCCAGACTGGGACCGGTAGCAGCTTGGTTCCATCAGGGTGTGTGATGCGGATTTCGAGCGAACCAACCTTGGAATGGACGATTCGGCATGTGAAGGACTACTTGGAAGGCCGGATCAATATTCGGCGCTTCTGGAGACCCTTCTCCGGCATACTGAACTACTACATAGACCATGACTTCCCAACGGACCCGTCTCACCGTCTTTCCTACTTCTGGCGCACCAATTCGAGGGACGTGCGCGGTATCGTGCAGTGGGGAGACGTCGAGGCTGAGCCCGAGTACCGTGAATACCTCAAGCTCTGGCTGGACGCGCTGCAGCGGCCCGAGGAAGAGTGGCGCGAGATCGTCAAGCGCAAAGGTTGGGTGCTGGAGGAATACGACCCCGATTGGGACAAGTAGGTCAAGACGCGGCGTGACGCAGACGGACTCCTTCCGGGGAAGGATTCACCGGCCAGTCGAAGACTCGCCTATGGAGAGCGCATCGAGCAAGGTGATCCAGCGCAGATGGGCCTGTACAATTACAAGGCGCGGTTCTACGGCACGCTCACGGGGAGGTTCGTCAGCGTCCAGCCCCTCGTCCTACCCCCTAATGCCCCGGGTGGTGCACCGCCGGGCGGAAGCGGTAGCCGACGTTGCGCACGGTGTCGATGAACGTGTGCGTGCGGTCCTCGATCTTGCTGCGCACGCGCCGGATGTGCACGTCCACCGTCCGCGCGCCGCCGTAGAAGTCGTACCCCCATACCCGGTTTAGCAGCGCGTCGCGAGTGAACACGCGGTCGGGGTTCGACGCCAGGAAGAGCAGGAGCTGGTACTCCTTGTAAGTCAGGTCCACCGGCCGTCCCGCGACGTACACGCGGTAGCTGCTGCGGTCGATGATCAGGTCGCCCGCGTGCAGGAGGTCGCCGTCGGCACCGGACTTGAGCCAGACCTGGTGCTGGATGCGGGCAAGCAGCTCCGGCACGCGCGCCGGGTGCGCAACGAAGTCCGCGAAGCCCACCGTCAGGTCAAAGGAGCCGATCTGGTCTTCGGCTATCAGGGCGATGGCCGGCAGGTCCTTCGAGATGCTTTCGTCCTCGAGGATGCGTCGCAGCAGGGCAGGGTCGGGGTTCGACGTGACGTCGAACAGCAGGATGTCGGGCGCGCGCTGCTCGACTTCGGCCGTCACGTCGTCGAGGGCGCACGCGGACACGGCGAGGCCGGCCGCCTGGAGCGCCGCCGCCAGCGGCTGCAGCTCCTCGGACGCGTCGACCAGCAGCAGATGCCTTACCTTCGGCCGCATCGTCCGTCATAGTACCATCCGTTTGACCACCGGATTGAGCCGTTCCTATACTGAGGCGCGTTCTGACCCGGTGCCCGTACCCCGGCCGGTCAGCGCGGTTCGACGGGCCAGCGTAGCTCAGTGGCAGAGCAGCGGTTTCGTAAACCGCGGGTCGAGGGTTCGAATCCCCCCGCTGGCTCCACTCCGTTTGACCACCTGCGTCACCCTGTGGCCTCGGCCGGCGCTCTTTCTACTCCTTGCTCCAGGCTGACCTTCGGGATGACGCGGTCGAGCCAGGCGGGCAGCCACCAGTTGGCGTCGCCGAGAATCTGCATCACCGAAGGGACTAGCACCAAGCGGACCAGCGTGGCGTCGATCAGGATGGCCGTCGCCAGGCCGATGCCGAACTCCTTCACGATCCGCTGCGAGCTCAGCGCGAAGCTCAGGAAGACGGCGGTCATGATGGCCGCCGCCGCGGAGATGACGCGCGTCGTGACCGACAGCCCTCGCGCCACCGCCTCGGTGTTGTCGCCAGTGCGCAGGTACTCCTCGCGAATGCGGCTGACGAGGAAGACCTCGTAGTCCATCGACAGGCCGAAGAGGACGGCGAACAGCATCATCGGCAGGAAAGACTCGACCGGCCCCTCGCGCTGGACGCCGAACACGCCGCCGAGCCACCCCCACTGGAAGATGGTGACGAGGACGCCGTACGACGCGCCGATGGAGAGCATGTTCATCGCCGCCGCCTTCAGCGGCACCAGCAGCGAGCGGAACATGACCATCAGCAGGACGAAACTTAGCCCGATAACCGCGGCGAGAAAGTACGGCATGCGCGACCCGATCTTGTCGGCGACGTCGATGAACGAGGCCGTCGAACCACCCACGTAGACCGTCGCGCCGGTGCCTGCGAGGGCCTCCGGTGCGACGCGTCGCAGTTCGTGCACTAGGTCGGCCGTCGCTTCAGAATCCGGCGCTGTCTCCGCGACAATGCTGACCGTCGCCGCTGTTTGCGCATCGTTGATCACGGCATCGGACGCCCGCGCGACGCCGCCGAGCTGACGGAGGGCGTCGGGCAGAGCTTCGACGGCGCCGACGGCGTTTGGGTCGTCGATCTGGACGGCGAGCAGGATCGCCCCGTTGAATCCTGGCCCGAAAGCTTCGGCCAGCAGGTCGTAGGCCCGCCGCGACGTCTGGGACGTGGGGTTATGGCCCGCGTCAGCGACACCCAGCCGCATGCTGAACACGGGGACAGCGAGCGTCGCCAGCAGGGCGGTCGTCAGCAGAATCGGCACCAGAGGCGCCCGCTGGATCAGGCGGCTCAACCGGTACCCGGAGCCCGTGGCGCTCTCGTGCACCGGCGCGGCGAGGCCCGGGATGCGCCAGCGGTCGATGCGCGACCCCGCCAGCGCCAAGATCGCGGGCAACACGACGACGCTTACCGCGACGGAGAGCGCGACGACCAGCGCCGCTGCCGTCGCCGTGTACGCCACGAAGGGGATGCCGATGGCCCACAGTCCCAGCAGCGCAACCACGACCGTCGATCCCGCGAGCATCACGGACCGGCCGGCGGTCGCCGCCGCGCGAGCGATGGCGTCCTCGACCCCGAGGCCCGAGCCTAGGCCCTCGCGGAAGCGCGTGACGACCAGGAGCGCGTAGTCGATGCCGACGCCGATGCCGATCATCGCCGAGAACTGCGGCGTGAACGCCGGCATCCGCAAGAACGCCGCACCCACGCCGACGAGGAAGAACCCCGAACCCAGCGCCAGCAGCGCCGTGAGTATGGGCAGGCCCATCGCCACCACCGATCCGAAGGCGATCAGCAGCACGACGACGGCTGCCCCCATCCCGATGAGTTCCGTGCTGCCGGGAGGCTCGCGCTCGGACATGTTGATGACGCGCCCGCCCATCTCGACCTGGAAGTCCCCGGTCGAAGAGGCGGCGCGCAGGTCCAGGAGCGCGTCGATGCTCTCCTGCTCCAGGTCGTTCGCTCGCTTCTCGTGCTGCACGCCGATGCGGGCGATCGTCCCGTCTTCCGACACGGAACCGTCCTCGCGGCTTGCGGGCGTCACGAACAGAACCTGGGGCAGGGCCTCGAGGTTCGCGAGCAGCGATTCCATGCGCGCGGCCGCGTCCGGGCTGTTCAGGCCGTCGGGCGCGCGCACGACGACGTTCGTCCGGTCGCCCGCCGAGGCTGGGAAGCGCTCCTTCAGCAGATTGATGGCCCGCTGCGACTCCATGCCCGGAATGCTGAAGTGGTCGGCGTACTGCCCGCGCGCTACGGCGAACAGCCCGGCGCACGCGGCCAGCGCCGCCACCGCGCCGGCGATGACCGGCCACGGATGCCGGGCGGCAAACCGAGGCCATCGTTCGAACAGGAAGGACGGGCCGTTGGCCATGAAGCGACCTGCGCTATGCGTGTTCGAAGATGAGGATATAACGCCCGCAGTGTGACCGACGGGCCAACGTGGGCCAAGTCCTGCGCCTGTCCGGCCCCGGCTACTGCGCCTTGGTCACCTCGACCCGCGTGTCGCGGTCGTTGTGGCCGGGCTGGAGGATGGCCGTCGTCGCCTGGATGTGAAAGTAGCCGCCGGCCGCCTCTACAGGGTTGATTGGCGTCGCGATGACGTTGCGGTGCCCCATACCGTCGGGGAACTGGTAGTTCTCCCAAGCGTGGTACAGGATTACCTGCCCCGGACGGACGGCGGGCATCACCTTGGCGCTAACCTTGAACTCGCCGACGTCATTGCGGACGAGCACGAGGTCGCCGTTGGCGATGCCGCGCGCCTCCGCGTCGGCTACCGACATGCACAGCATGGGCTCGCCGCGCTCCAGCTCCAGCATCGGGCGGCTCAGACGAAACGACGCGTGGATGCTGTGGCGGTTGTGTCCGCCCGTCATGGTCAGGGGGTAGTCGCCGCCGGCGATGGGAGGATCTTTGTGGACGGGGAGTTCTTCACCCAGCTCCATGTACAGCGGCTGGTCGATGTAGAACTGAATGCGCCGGGTCATGGTCGGCCACGGCGTCTTCTTCTCCACGCGCCACCTGTGGGGGACGATGGTCTCGTCCGGCGCGATGTCTGTCGCGTTGCCGAAGTTCGCTGGGTGCGAACCGAGGCCCGCAAAGCGCGCGTGGCCCTTCTTGCGGAACTCCTGCCAGTCGAGCCTGCCGAAGTTGCCCGACATCTCCATCACGGTCTGCGCCACCTTCTCGTGATCGCCCTCGCCGAGCCGGCCGCCGTAGGTGAAACGGCGCGCCAGATTGTCGAAGCGCCGCCGCTTGCCGTCCGCGCCCTTATACGTAAGCAAGCCGCGGGCCTCGGCCTGCCGCTCGATCGCCTTCACCAGACGCGCGAAGATGTCCCACTCGGCCATCGCTTCGCCCACGGGTGCGATGGCTGGGTTGGTGACGTGCGCGAACGGCGATAGCGGCGTGTACCAGTCGGTCACGTCGCACTTCTCGTACGAGCCCGCGGCGGGCAGCACGTAGTCGGCGTACAAAGCGGTGGAACTCAGGCGGGTGTCGATGCAGACGATGAGGTCCAGTTGCGGCACCAGATGCTCGATGAGCCGGTGTCCGCCGCGCACCCTGCGCAGCGAATTGCCCGGCGCCGCGAACAGCGCCTTCGGCGCCTTCGCCGGAGGGCGCGGCTGCCATCCCTTCGTCCAGGCCTCCTCGAGGTAGTCGTCGACGTCGCGCTTGAGGTAAGGGTCCCACTCGCGGCTGCGCCCGCTGACGCTCTTCAGACCTCCGTGCTCGTACCATACCATCACCGAGTTCACGCCGCCCCGGATGGTCAGCCGACGCCCCAGCTCGTACATCGCCAGCTCCGGCGAAAAGCCCTTCATACGCAGCGCCAGAAAGGCAGGCAGCATGGGCAGGATCGACTTCAGGCTGGCCCACCGGCTCAGGCTCGCGGCCCCGGGCAGGTTCATCGTCGAGTCGATGATGAGGAACGGCAGCGTGTCGTACCCCGCGCCCGGGCGGCCCATCTGACCGCAGAGCGCGAACAGCAGAATCTGCGCCCGCATCATTAGGTCGCCGTGGTAGAACTTCGACAGCGACGCCCCCGAGACGCATGACGCCGCCTTCGCGCGCGCCAGCGCCTCTGCCAGCTCCCGTATCGCCGACGGATGGGCGCCGCACAGCGCCGCCGCCTGCTCCGGCGTGTACTCGGCGTCCAGACGCTCCTTCAGCGCCTGGAACACCGGCTTCACCTTCACCGGACCGTCCTTCGTCGCGACCTCGAACTCGCCTTCCAGCGCCGGGACCAGCGCGCCGAGGCGCAGGGAGCGCTTCGGCGCTTTTGCGATCCGCTGCGTCTTCGTGTCAAAGACGTAGAACACGTCGTCGGCGCCTCGCGGCCGGAGGTCAGACTCGCGCAGGAAGCGCCGCGTGTCCGTCCGCACCAGCAGCGGGAGGTCCGTCTGCTCGCGCACAAAGCCCTCGTTGTACAGGCGCCCAGCGATGATGACCTGCGCCATGCCGAGGGCGAGCGCCGCGTCGGTGCCGGGCTTGACCGTCACCCACGTGTCGGCGTGGACGGCCGAAGGGCTGAAGTCGGGGCTGATGGTGACGACGCGCGCGCCGTTGTACCGGGCCTCCGCCAGGAAGTGGTAGTTCGGGATCTGCGTGTAGACCGGGTTCCCGCCCCAGATGAAGATCAGGTCCGAGTGAAAGTAGTCGTCGGCCGACCGGCAGGCGATGGGCGTCCCGAACGTCACCGCCGCGCCCTGCTGCTCGTCGCCGACCTCGAGGTTGACGTCGAGCACCGTAGCGCCCAGCAGCCCGGCGAAACGCGAGACCGCCAGGTACGAGGCTACCCCCGTCGGGTTCTGGTCGAAGACGATGGTCTCGGGCCCGCTCTCGCGCGCGGCGTCGATGATCTTGTTGGCGATGTCCGCGATGGCCTCGTCCCACGTCACGCGCGTCCACTTGCCCTCGCCCCGCTCGCCCGCGCGCTTCAGCGGGCTCAACACGCGCCCCGGGTTGTACGTTAGGTCGGCGTAGCAGACTCCCTTCTGGCAGCCCCGAGGGTTGAAGTCGGGTACCGACGGGTTGGTCTGCGGGTAGTCGCCCGTCTGCTCCTCGCGCACGGCCACGCCGTCCTTCACGAAGACGTTGAACGCGCAGTTGCGCTGGTACCAGCAGTTGATCAGATGTGTGCCCCGCACGACGCGATCCCAGCGCCACTTCTGACGGTAGTGGTCGCTCGGCTGTCTCGACGCCGCCCGGGCCGGTGTTTTCGAGGTCAACGGGATGTCCTCCGCAAAAGGCTCGCCCCGCCCTCGCCGCCGCCGTGAGGCCGGGCACACTTTGTCACACGATGCCCTCGCTGTCCACCGCGACGCCCGATCCGGTTGTACACTGCGTTCGCCCGCATGCCTCGCCATGCAAGGTACGGAGGACTTGTTGCGCCGCGCCCTCGCGCTCTTGCTCGTCGCGCTCATCTCCCTCTCCCGCGCCGCGCTGGCGCAGGAGGGCGGCTCACTCGCCGTCGTCGAGTGGCGTGACAACGGCGACGGTACCCTCACCGCCGTCGTCGCCGTCTTCGACGCCGCAGAACGCCCCCTCGCCGGCCTCGCCGGGTTCCGCGCGACGGTCGCCGGGCAGACCGCCGAGGTCGCCTCCGAGCGCGCCATCGTCGACGCCCGCATCCCCCTCAGCGTCGTGCTGACCGTCGACACCAGCGGCAGCATGGGCGAGTCCGGAGCGATGGCGCAGGCGAAGGCCGCCGCCACGTCCTTCACCGCCCAGCTCGCGCCCCAGGACATCGCCAAGGTCATACCGTTCGCCGACGGCGTCTTCACCGGCAATCCGTTCACCGTCGACCACGCGCAGCTCGCCGCCCAGATCGACGCCCTGACGCCCGCCGGCAACACCGCGCTCTACGATGCCGTGCGCGTCTCGGCGTACGTCGCCGGCACCTCGGGCGCGGCGCGCCACGCCGTCGTCCTGCTCTCCGACGGGCAGGACTTCGGCGGCCTGAGCGCGTCCACCCGCGACGAGGCGCTGGCCGCGGCGGCCGGCGTCGGCGTGCCCTTCTTCGTCATTGGCCTCGGCGGCGAGGTCGATCGCGCCTTCCTCGAAGACGTCGCCGCCGTCACCCACGGACGCTACTTCCCCGCCGAGCAGGCTGATCTGCCCGCCGTCTACGCCGCCATCAGCGAGGTTCTGCGCAACGAGTACGAGCTGGTGATCCGCCTGCCCGAAGGCGTCGCCGGCCAGGCCGATCTCGCCGTGTCTGTCGACGTCGCGGGCGTGACGCTTACCGGCGTTACGACGCTCTCGCTGGCCGCGCCGCCCGCTTCGCCCGCGCCCGCCGCCTCACCGACGCCGGGCGCGGCGC
>JBBITS010000113.1:0-8322 GCA_037440665.1 Chloroflexota bacterium | reverse complement strand
GGCATCGCCGCCGCGGGCGCGGCTGCGCTACCGCGAGCTGCGCGTCGCGCCGCGAACTGAGACTCCATCCGAGCAGAACGAAGTCCCAGAGATACTGGAGGCAAGCCCTATTGACGAGCATCCCGAATCTGCGGCCTCATCGGAAACCACAGCCGGTTGAGGCGCCCGCGCCTGAACACCTGCCATCGGTCATCGAGGCGCTGCTGTTCGTCGCCGAGGAACCCGTCGAGCTGACGGCCCTTTCACGGAACCTTGGCGTCACGCGCGCCCGCCTGGAGAAGGCGATAGAAGAGCTTGGGGAGCGCCTCCGTGAGCGCGGCATCAGGCTCCAGGTGACGGGCGAGGTGGCGCAGCTCGTGTCGGCGCCGGAGTGGGCCGGGCACGTCGAGCGCTTCCTGGGCATGGAGTACCCGCGTCTCTCGGACGCCGCGCTGGAGACGCTGGCGATCATCGCCTACCGCCAGCCCGTGACGCGCGCCGTCATCGAATCCATCCGCGGCGTCAACGCAGATGGCGCCATCGCGACGCTGCTCCATCGCGGCCTCGTCCAGGAAGTCGGGCGCGCGGAGACCGTGGGCAGGCCCGTCCTGTTCGGCACGACCGTGCGCTTTCTTGAGCACTTCGGCCTCGAGAAGCCGGAGGACATCCCGGCGCTGCCGGGAGAGCCGGAGGCCGAACCAGAGACGATGGAGCTATGATTGTCGGCGCTCTGCGGGTCACGCTCCGCCTCCCGGAGAGCGCGTCGCTCAAGGACAAGCGCCAGGTCGTGAAGTCGGTGCTCGATCGCGTCAGGCAGCGCTTCAACGTCGCGGCAGCGGAGATCGATGACAACGACGCCTGGCAGATCGCGACGCTGGGCTTCTGTTGCGTGAGCAACAGCGACCGCCACGCAGACGAGATTCTCTCCAACGTCCTGCGCTACGTCGTCGAATCACGGCCCGACGTTGAGGTCGTGGACTCGGCGATGGAGGTCGATCACCTGCTGTAGCGTCGTGTGTCAGCGCGATGGAGCCGGTTCCAGCGACTGCGCGACCAGGTCGTACGTGGACGCCGCGGTAACGCGAACGCGGACGATCTCGCCCGGTTCGCCGCGTCCGTGGACTACCACTATGCCGTCGACTTCCGGGGCGTCCTGGTAGGTGCGCCCGACGAGCGTGCCGTCGGGCTGGCGAGCCTCGATGAGCACATCGAGGTCGCGACCAACCTGGGCCATCGTTCGTTCGGCCGAAATCTCCGAGGCCAGCTTCATGAGGCGGTCGCGCCGAGTAGCCTTCACCAGTTCGGGAACCTGATCGGCGGCCTGGCCCGCGAGCGTGAAGGGCTGGGGCGAGAACGTGAACGCGCCGACGTGATCGAAGCGCTGTTCGGCGACGAAAGCCAGCAGATCCTCGAACTCGGCGTCGGTCTCGCCCGGGTATCCGGTGATGAACGTGGTGCGGATGGCGACGTCGGGCATGGCGTCGCGTAGCATCGCGAGCATGTCCCGCACGCGGTCGAGGTTCGCCGGACGCTTCATCCTGCGGAGCACGGCGGTGCTTCCGTGTTGCAGCGGAACGTCGATGTAGTGGAGGACCTGCGGCAGGCTGGCCATCGTCCGCGCCAGCCGTTCGCTCACGTGGCCGGGATAGGCATACATCACGCGAATCCACGGAACGTTAGGCGCGGCCTCGGCCAAGCGCTCCAGAAGTTCGGGCAGCCCGTCCCGCAGGCCCAGGTCGCGGCCGTAGGCGGTAGTGTCCTGCGCTACCAGGACGATCTCCCGGACGCCCGCCTGGTCCATGAGCCGCGCCTCCCGTACGAGTTCATCGACGGGGCGGCTGTGGAGGAAGCCCTTCATCTTCGGGATGACGCAGAAGGCGCAGGGCGCGTTGCAGCCGTCGGCGATCTTCAGGAACATCGTCGGTTGCGGATGGGGCAGAGCGTCGTCGGGCAGGTGGTAGCGGGCGCGTCCGCCCTCGGGATCGAGGCCTGCGACATGCTGGCGGATGGCGGACCACTCCTCGGCGCCGAAAAGGGCGTCGATCTCCGGGATCTCGCTTGCCAGATCGTCGCGCCAGAGGGCGCTCAAGCAGCCGACGACGACCAGGCGCTGGCCGGGGCGCCTGGCTTCAGCGAGACGCAAAATAGCGTCGATGGACTCCTCTTTCGCCGCATCGATGAAGCCGCACGTGTTAACGATAAGGATGTCGGCGCTGGCTGCGTCGCCGGTCTCGTTGGCCGCGCCAAGCTCGCGGGCGATGCGCTCGCTGTCAGCGACGTTCTTGGGGCAGCCCAGAGTAGTGACGTGGTAGCGCATAGGCAAAGGCCCGCCGGGCGGGCCGTTCATGCTAGCGCGGGAGGGAAGGGGAGACCAGCGGTCAACCCTTGCGCCGGCTGACGACAAGCGTTACCGAGACGTCCTCGCGCGTAGGCGTGCCGGGGTCGGGCGTCTGCTGGAAGACGACGCCTTCGGGCACGGAGTCCATCTCGACCTCGACGACTACGTAAGGCACGTCCTGCTGGTCGAGGACGGCGATGGCGTCGTCGACGCTGGCATTCAGGAGGTCCGGCACGCGGCCGGGGGTCACCATGGGTGGAATGGCGCCGCTGTCAAGGGGCGCTCCGCCGGCCAGGTTCGTCTGCGAGCGCGTGTCGGGCAGGGGCGGGGGCTCGCCGCCGCCGCCCGAGCGGAAGACGAAGATGGCCACGATGAGAAGCGCCACCAGGGCCCCGGCTGTTACCACCCAGTTGAATGAGACGCTGCCAGGGCGCGGCGTCCTGACCTCGGGCAGAGGGCGAAGCTGCGCCGGTTCGGCGTTGCGGTGCGGGAAGAGCGCCAGCAACTGATTGGCGTCCAGGCCCAGGTACTGGGCGTAGGTGCGAAGGAAGGCGCGCTGGTAGACAGGCGCCGGGAATACCGAGAAGTCTTCGCGCTCGAGGGCGTCGAGGTACTTCCGCGAGATGCGCGTGTCGCGCTCGATGTCGAGCAGCGTCAGGCCGCGGGCCAGACGGGCTTGCGAGAGAGTTCTTCCGAGTTCAGGCATACAGCAGGTGGTCCCTCACCCTGTGTCACGCTCGAGGGCCGGAAGTGAGTGTACGGTGCGGGCGCCTTTGGGTCAACCGGTTGCTCGCGAGGTTCATCGCGCCTGATGATCGCGCGCGAGAGGATGGGGCGGGAAATGGGGCGCGCCGTTCCTTGACACCTGCTTCGGGCGCTAGGTACGCTCGCAGCGGTGTCGAACCTGCCGCCTGTAGCTGGAGGATCGCTCCCGCGAGGGAGGACGCGACAACGGCTGGCCGTCGGGCTGGCTGTTCTTGTGTTCGCGACCGTCGCCACCTACCTCGCCCTCGTAATCGTCACCCGCGTAGACAGCCTCTTCCTCGCCGATCAGATCACGCTGGGCGGCGGCGCCGGCTTCCTGGGCAAGATCGGCGTCGACACGGAGGGCGACAGCCCCGGCATCTGCCAGGAGCGCTGCAACTTCCTGATCCTGGGCCTCGACCGCCGCCCGCGCGAGGGCGGAGCGCCGACCCGCAGCGACACCATCATGATCATGAGCGTCGACGCCCGCACGAAGGACGCCCGCATGCTCGGCATCCCCCGCGACCTGTGGGTCGAGATTCCCACCAAAGGCGGCGGGTATTACAACGACCGGATCAACACGGCCTACGTCACCGGCGAGATGAACGGCTACCCCGGCGGCGGCATCGCCCTCGCCGAGGAGACCATCGAGCGGAACTTCGGCATCACCATCGACCACTACGTCATCATCGACTTCACGGGCTTCGAGGATCTGATCGACGCCCTGGGCGGCATCGACATCAACGTGCCGGAGGAGGTCTACGACCCGTACTACTCGTGGACGGAGCTGCCCGGCGACTACGATCCGCAGTACTTCGAGCCCGGCCTGCAGCACATGGACGGCCGGACAGCCCTGGCCTACGCCCGCCTGCGCTACAACAAGGACGACCTCGATCGCATCCACCGCCAGCAGCGCGTCATCATCGCCGCCGTGGACAAGGCCTGGGACATCGACGTACTGGGCAACTGGGCGGAGTACTGGGAGAGGTACCGCGGAACCATCGAGACCGACATCTCCGACTTCCAGCTTCCAGGGTTCGCGAAGCTGGCCAAAGACATCGGGCCCGACAACATCGTTGGCCTCTCTCTGGGCGCCTGGACCGCGTCGTACACGACGCCGCAGGGAGCAGCCGTGCTGCTCGCCGATGAGGACGCCATCCGCGAGGCCATCGCCGCGCTCTACGGCGAGACGTCGGCCGTGGCCCCGGCCACGTCAACCGCGACGGAGGAGCCGGGGTCGACCGAGGAGCCGTTCGATCCGGGCATCATCGAGGTGCAGAACGGGACGGGTCAGGAAGGGCTGGCCGCGGCGGTCGCCGACTACATCGTGAGCCGCGGGGTGGACGCCGGCGCCGTGTTCACCGGCAACGCAATCGATGGTGTGGTGCACGACCGGACTGAGGTCATCGCGCTGAACGGATCGCTCGCTGCCGCTCGCGAGGTCGCGTCCTGGCTGGGCCTCGACGATAGCAGCGTGCGCGCCGCGGAGCCCGAGGACGCCGCCATTGCGGCGAATCCCGACGCAGACATCATCGTCGTCGTGGGTTCGGACATCGACGTCGACACACTGGCCGGGGTGTCGGCGGCCGGCGGCTAGACATCCTTGAACACGACCATCGACTTCAGGCCCTCACCCTCGAGCCGCGTCTCGTATGACCGGGCGGCTTCGTCGATGCCGAAGCGGTGCGTCACGATGCGGTCGATGTCCGCCAGGTTCGGCAGCAGTTCCAGCGCACGCTGGTACTGAGGCGTGGTGGCGTTCTGAGAGCCGGTGAGCGTCAGTTCGCCGTAGTGGATGAGGTTCACGTCGAGGGAGGGCGCAGCGCCGGGCGGGAAGCCTGCGAACAGGTTCACAACACCCTGACGTCGCGCGGCCGTCAGCGCTGTGGCGACGGCCTCGGGGAAGCCCGCCGTCAGAGCGACGGCGTCGGTGCCGAGGCCGCCGGTCGCGTCACGGACGGCGGCGGGGACGTCGTCCTGCGCCGGGTCGAGGACGCGCGTAGCGCCGAGTTCTGTCGCGATCGCGCGGCGGGTGGCGTCGGGTTCGCTGACCAGCACGACCGACGCGCCCAGCGCTTGGGCCAGCACGACGTGCATGAGGCCCATAGGCCCGGCGCCGATGACCAGCAGAGAGCCGCCTGCCTCAAGCCGGCACGTCTCGATGGAATTGAGGACGCAGGCGAGGGGCTCGGTCAGGCAGGCGCGGGTTAGGGGAAGGCCGTCGGGCACGGGCAGCAGGTGGCCGAGGGCGACCGTCTGCGCCGGGGCCAGCAGGTATTCGGCCAGGCCGCCATCGGCCTCGTAGCCAAGAGTGATGCGGCTCAGGCAGCGGTTGCGCTTGCCGCGACGGCAGAAGAAGCAGTCGCCGTCGGCGACGATGGGATTGACGGCGACGCGCTGGCCGGAGCGAACCTCGGTGACGCCATCACCCACCGCGACGACCGTGCCCGCCGTCTCGTGCCCGGGGATGACACCCGGCTTCGCGCTCTTGAGCCCGCGGTAGACGCGGATGTCGGAGTGGCAGATCGATGTCGCCGCTACGCGAATGAGCGCCTCGTCCGGACCAGGCGCGGGCGTCGGGCGCTCCTCGACGCTGATTCGTCCGGGCTCGTGAAAGACCAGCGCCTTCACGCGCGGGAGGTTACCTCCGCAGGAATGACGACGCCCCGTGGGTGGCGGGGCGTTTCGCACACGCTCGCCACGTGGTCAGGACTTCGCTGTCTTCGTCCGCGTGGTTCTGGTGGCCCCTGGCTTCGAGGCGCTGGTCTTCTTCGCTGCGGTCTTCCTGGCTGTGGTTTTCTTAGCGCCCGCAGCGGCCCGCTTCCGGGCGGGGGCCTTCTTCTCGATGGCGACGGCGCCCTGGGCGGCGTTGAGCCTGGCCATCAGGCGGGACTTGCGCCGGGCGGCGTTGTTGGCGTGGATGACACCTTTCTTCGCGGCGCGGTCCAGGGCGCTGATCGCCTCGCGGATATTCTCGCCGGTGTCTTCGGCTTTGACCTCGATGGCGGTGATGGTCTTCTTGACGGACGTGCGCGCGCCCGATCGCACGGCCTTGTTGCGGATGCGGCGGCGCTCGTTCTGGCGCCAGCGCTTCAGCGCGGAACGGGAATGAGCCAAGCGCTTCTCCTCCGATGCAGATCGTGTGGTATGGTAGCGAACGCCTGAACCAGTGTCCAGAAAACGGCGCGGCGGTCGCAGGCAGAGGCCCGGAGGAGCGCGAACTGGAAGACGTTACCGCGTCGCAGGGCCCGGCCGGGAGGGCGGCCATGACACCCCGCACGGCGGGCGAGGCGGTGCGCACGAGCCTTGCCGTCGCTTCGCTCGTCGTCGCAGCCGGGTTTCTGGGCAGCCGGCTGCTGGGTCTGGTCCGCAGCGTCGCCATCGCCCATCAGCACGGCACGAGTCCCGAGCTGGGCGCGTACTGGGTGGCGTTCAGGCTGCCCGACCTTGCGTTTCAGCTCATCGCCGGCGCCACGCTGGCCAGCGCCTTCATCCCCATCTTCGCCCGCCGGTATCGCGAGGACGAGGACGCCGCGTGGCGTCTGGCGAACTCGGTTATCAACCTCGTGTTCGCGGCCACACTGGTCTTCGCGGCCCTCGGCGCGCTGCTGGCGCCCTGGCTCGTGCCCGCCCTGGCGCCTGGTCTGGGCGATGATCTCGGCCGGTCCGGCGAACTGACGTCGCTGGCCGTCGACCTCACGCGCATCATGATGTTGTCGCCGGTGCTGTTCGCGGTCAGCGGCATGTTCATGGGCATCCTGAACGCGCGGCAGCACTTCCTGTACCCGGCGCTGGCGCCCATGGCCTACAACCTGGCGATCATCGTGGGCGCGCTGGTTTCCGACGACGTCCGGGTGCTGGCGTGGGCGGTGGTAGCCGGAGCGGCGGCGCACCTGGCGATTCAGGTGCCGGCGCTGGCCGAGGCGGGCTTACGCTACCGCCCCATCGCGGACTGGCGCGACGCGGCCGTGCGCGAGGTGGCGCGGCTGATGGGCCCGCGGGTGGTCGGCCTCGCGGCTTTCCACCTGAACTTCGTCGTGACCATGTTCTTCGCTTCGCTGGTCAGCGACGAGGCCATATCCGGCGTGAGCTTCGCCTGGCTGGTGATGATGACGCCGCTGGGGCTGTTCGGAATGGCGATTTCCACGGCAGTGTTCCCAACCCTCGCCGAGCAGGCGGCCCGCGACGAACAGGAGATGCGGGTGACGCTGTCGCAGGCGCTGCGGCTGATCCTGTTCTTCACCGTGCCGTCGAGCCTGGGGCTGATCCTTCTCGGGCGCCCCCTGGTGGAGTTCCTGTTCGAGCGCGGCGCCTTCGGCGAGAGTTCCACCGACGTCGTCACGGCGGCGCTGGTGTTCTATTCGATAGGGCTCTTCGCCCACGCCGGCATCGAAATCCTCAGCCGCGGCTTCTACGCGCTCGCCGACACGAGGACGCCGGTGACCTACGCCGTGCTGTCCATGGCGCTGAACCTGGTTTTCACGTTGATCCTCGTCCGGCCTCTGGAAGTGCGCGGGCTGGCGCTGGCGGTGACGATGGCCACCATCATCGAGTTTGCGCTGCTGCTGCGGGCGCTGGCGCGGCGTCTCGATGGTGGGCTCGAAACAGGCCGGCTCGTGTATTCTGTGACCAGAACGGTGGCCGCGAGCGTCCTGATGGCCGAGGCGGTGGCGGTCTACCTGCTGGTGTTGAGAGCCGCCGGACATCTCAACACCGGATCATTCGTCGACGCCGGCCTCGCGCTGATCGCGGGAGCCGCCATCGGGGCCGCTACCTTCTTCGCGACGGCGAGGGCGCTCAATTCGCCCGAGGTCGACGTGCTTTTGGACCGGCTGCCGTTCCGGGGGTCGCAGGCGCGGTGAGCGAACGTCGGGGTTCAGCAAAGGGTAGCGGGGCTACGCCGTTCCGCTTGCCGTCGGGTGCGGCCGTCCTCTGGGTCGGTGCGGTTATCTCCCTGTTCTTCTTCCTGTCGCGGGTAGCGCCCATCGAACCGTTGCAGGACGCCTTCGCGTGGTACCGGAGCCTGACGAAGGGGCTTTTGGACTTCTCGGAGTGGGTGTTCGATGAATACGGGTACCTGGCGACGTTCCTGGCGCCGCTGGTGGAGAACAGCTTCCTGTTGGGGCTGCTCATCCCAGGGGCCGTCATCATGGTGGTCGCCGGGTTGGGGGCGCACGACGGGTACATCAACCCGTTCATCGCGGCCCCCCTGGGCATCGCCGGGGCCATCATCGGCGACGTGCTGAGCTACGTCCTCGGGC
>JBBITS010000112.1:0-8370 GCA_037440665.1 Chloroflexota bacterium | reverse complement strand
CAGGGCGGCGTAGGGGTCGGGGATGCCCCAGCCGATGGTGTCGCAGATGCGGAACTTCGCCGCGCCCTTGCTCTCGTCCAGCACGCGCTGCATGAAGGGTATAACCCAGCCGTAGACGTCGGCGCGGGTGCAGTCTTCGAGGTGGACGCGCGGCGTGATGCCGCTCTCCAGCGCCGTGACGATGGGCTGCAGGTACTTCTCGATGGCCTCTTCCTTCGACCCATAGCCGAGCTTGTCGAAGATGTGGTGATCGGAGGCCGAGGCGAGCATCCCCGTCTCTTTCACGCGCCCCTGCGAGACCTCCACGAGCTGCTTGATGTCCTTAGGCGTCGCGCGGGTCCAGGTGGTGACGCGGGGCCACTCGTAGCCGCGGGCCAGGAGCTGGTCCAGCGCCCACTCGTCGCGCTTCTGGTAGATGAAGACCTCGACGGCGTGGATGCGCCCGGCGCCGTTGTCGAGGCGGTGCAGCAGGTCGTAGTAGCGCAGGCGCGCCTCGTGCGGGAAAAGGGCGAAACGGCTGTCCTGCGCGCCGTCGCGGAGCGTCGTGTCGGTGATAAGCTTGGGACCGTCCCGTGCGGGATCGAAGGCGGGCGGAGCGACGGGCTCCGTCTCCAGCGTCACGGGCGGGAGCTGGCCCCCGTAGTTGTAGTACACGCGCTCAGCGTTGACCTTAGTCGCGGTGACCATGGAAGCGGTTCCTTCCTGTGGCGATGTCTATAACTGAGTGGGGGTTGCGTCTATCATACAGCCGAGAGCCTTGGAGCGCGAGTCCTCTCGCCCTCAAGTTCGCTCCCCCGTACAATCCCCGCAATGCGAACGCGTGACCTCGCCCCGGCGCCGATCTTGGCGCTGCTGCCTCTGGTCGCGGCGGCGGGCCTCGGAGCCTCCTGCGGCGGCGGCTCGGAGCGCGAGCCCGACACCGGTACGTATGTCGTGCGCGTGACAGAGGATGCCTTGCGCGGGCACGTCGAGCAACTGGCGCGGCCTAGGAATAGCCTGCAGGAGCCGGACGCGGCGCGGGCGGCGTCGGAATACGTCGCGGCGAGGCTGGGCGAAGCGGGCCTCGTGGTGCGGCTGCAGGACGTGAGCTTCGGCGGGCAGACGTTTCCCAACGTCATCGGCGAGCTGAAGGGAACGGAATGTCCGGAGCGGGTGTTCATTGTCGGGGCGCACTACGATAGCGTGGCTGGCTCGCCTGGCGCCGACGACAACGCCAGCGGCGTCGCGGGCGTGTTGACGGCGGCGCCGGCGCTGGCGGACGCCGAGCTTCCCGCCAGCGTGTGGTTCGTCGGGTTCGCGTTCGAGGAAGAAGGGCTCGTAGGCAGCGCGGCGATGGCGCAGGCGCTGTCGGAAGAGAACGCGCAGGTCGTCGGCATGATCGCCCTCGAGATGATCGGCTTCACCGTTCGCGGGCCAGACGTGCTTGCGGGACAAGGCGACGCCATCGTTCTGGTCAGCGATCTGCCGTCGGAGCCGCTGGCGAACCAGCTCGAGCAGGCGGCGCTGCTCTATGTGCCCGACCTCTCGATCCGTAAGATCGCCGTTGACCCCGCGCAGGTATCCGACGTGCGGCGGTCCGACCACGCCCCGTTCTGGAACGTGGGGTATCGGGCGCTGATGTTCACCGACGGCGCGAACCTCCGGAACCCGAACTACCACAAGCCCACGGACAGCGCGGAATCGCTGGACTTCGCTTTCGCGACGCGGGTGACGAAGGCCGCCGTCGCGGGCGTCCATGACGTCCTGGGCGCCGACGCCGACGGCGACGGGCAGGCCGACGTCTGCGGCGAGCAACTGGCGCCGCCGAGCGGTGAGACGCCTTCGCCGGAACCGGCGCCGACGCCTGCCGGGGGCGCCTGAGCAGCGCTCGCAGACGTCACGCCCGGCTCGTCTCGATGGCGGCCTCATTTCTGCTCTCAAGGAGACGTCCTGTGCCAACGAAGGCCACCCCGCCAGAGGCCGGCCACGGCGGGCCGATCCGCAAGAGGTGGAGGACCTGATCAGGCAGCCGCCCCGCGCGTTCGGCCCGACCCCGTACGGTCCCGCCTCCCGCTTCCAGCTTCCCGTGGCCTACAGGATCGGCAGGTAGCGCTGCAGTTCGAAGTCGGTCACGTGCTTCCGGTACAGGTTCCACTCGAACATCTTGTTGGCGATGAGCGTCTCGAACACGTGATCGCCCAGGCACTCTCGCATCAGCGGGCTGCGCTCGAACTCCTCGATGGCCTCGAAGAGCGAGCCGGGCAGCGTGGCGATGCCGCGCCGCTTGCGCTCCTCCTCGGTCATCTCGAAGACGTTCTCCTCGGTGGGCTCGCTCAGCGCCAACTTGTTGGCGATGCCGTCGAGGCCAGCCGCCACCATGACGGAGAACGCCAGGTAAGGGTTGCACGAGGGGTCGGGCGCCCGGTACTCGATGCGCGTCGCGACCTCCTTGCCGGGCTTGTACTCCGGCACGCGGATGAGGTCGGAGCGATTGCGGCGCGCCCAGGTGATGTACACGGGGGCCTCGTAGCCGGGGATGATCCGCTTGTACGAGTTCACCCACTGGTTGGTGACCAGCGTGAACGAGCGCGCGTGCCTCATCAGCCCGGCGATGTACGACTTCGCGGTCGCCGACAGGTGGTACGGGTCTTTGGCGTCGAAGAAAGCGTTGCGGTCGCCCTGGAACAGCGACTGGTGGACGTGCATGCCCGAGCCGTTCTCGGTGGCGATGGGCTTGGGCATGAACGTGGCGTAGACGCCGTGGCTCATGGCGACCTCTTTGACGACGAGGCGGTACGTCATCGCTGAGTCGGCCATCGTAAGAGCGTCGGTGTACCGCAGGTCGATCTCGTGCTGGCTGGGGGCGACCTCGTGATGTGAGTACTCGACTCCGATGCCCATGGCTTCGAGCGTCAGCACCGTCTGGCGGCGCAGGTCGCTGGCGACGTCGAGCGGCGTGAGGTCGAAGTAGCCGCCCTGGTCGAGGACCTCGGTGCCTTCCGAGTTCTTGAAGTAGAAGAACTCGAGTTCGGGGCCTACATAGAATGTATAGCCGAGGTCGGCCGCCTTCTTCAGGTTCCGCTTAAGGACATAGCGCGGGTCGCCGTCGAAGGGCTTGCCGTCGGGGCGGAGGACGTCGCAGAACATGCGGGCGACGCCGCGCTCCCTGGGACGCCAGGGGATGAGCTGGAAGGTCGAGGGGTCGGGCATGGCGATCATGTCCGATTCGTCGATGCGGGCGAAGCCCTCGATGGAGCTGCCATCGAAGCCCATGCCCTCGTCGAGGGCGCCCTCCAGCTCCTCGACGGTGATGGCGAAGCTCTTGAGCGCGCCCAGGATGTCCGTGAACCACAGGCGGATGAACTTCACGTCGTGGTCGCGGCACTGCTGGAGGACGTATTCCTTCTGCTCGTCGGCCATGAGAGGTCTCCTCGCGTGCTGGGGGCTTGCGGCGGCCCGAAGGACCGGCTGCATTCTAGCGCCGGGGGCCACGTAGCCACAGGGTAGCGCTCGCAGATGACGGCTGTGTTACGGCCGGGCACTTCTCGCCCGGCGCGAGGCGAGCGGTTAGAATGCGCCACGTGATCAAGCAGGAAATCGAACGGCTGGTGGGGCAGGCGCTCGAGGCGGCGATGGCCGCGGGCGAGTTGCCGCACGTCGCGCCGCCGGACATCCTCGTCGAAAGGCCGCAGAACGCCGGGCACGGCGACTACGCGACGAACGTCGCGCTGCGGCTGGCGCGGGCGGTACGGGCCAACCCCATGGACCTCGCGCGCTCCATCCAGAAGCATCTGCCGGCCTCGGACGCCCTGGCCGAGGTGACGGTCGCGCCGCCGGGGTTCGTGAACTTCCGCCTGTCCGACGACTGGCTCAAGCGCCAGGTCGACGCCATCCGCGCCGAGGGAGAGACCTTCGCGTGTATCAGCGTCGGCGAGGGCAGGAAGGTGCAGGTAGAGTTCGTATCCGCCAACCCCACGGGTCCGCTGACGGCGGGCAACGGCCGGGGAGCGGCGCTGGGCGGCGCGCTGGCCAACGTGCTCGAAGCGGCCGGTTTCACCGTTGAGCGCGAGTACCTGGTCAACGACGCAGGCACGCAGACCGACATCTTCGGGCGCACGCTCATCGCCCGCTACCTGCAGCTCTTCGGCAAGGACGTCGACATCCCTCCCGACGGTTACCCCGACGAGTACATGGTCGATCTGGCGAAGCTGGCAAGGGATGAGTTCGGCGACCGGTTCGCCGGCGCCGACCCGTCGCAGCCGCCAGACGAGATGGTGCAGCGCGCCGTCGGCGAAGTGGTCGAGTGGGCGCGCCGCGACCTCGAGGCCATGGGCATCGTGTACGACGTCTGGTTCCGCGAGCGCTCGCTATACGGCGGCGGGGAGAACCTGCATGACGTGACCATGGGCATCCTGAGCGACCGCGGCTATCTGGTGGAGAAGGAGGGCGCGGTCTGGTTCGCGTCGAGCCAGATCGGTGAGGACAAAGACAACGTGGTCGTGCGGTCAACAGGGAGGCCGACGTACCTGGCGTCGGACATCGCCTACCACTACGACAAGTTCGTGCGGCGCGGGTTCGACCGGGTGATCGACGTCTGGGGCGCGGACCACCAAGGTCACGTCGCGCGACTGAAGGCGGCGGTCGAGGCGCTGGGTATCGACCGCGAGAAGCTGGAGATCATCATCTACCAGCTCGTCCACTTCCGGCGCGGCGCGGAGACGGTGCGGCTCTCCAAGCGCAAGGGTCAGATCATCACCATCCGCGACGTGGTCGACGAGGTCGGGGCAGACGCCGCGAAGTTCTTCTTCCTGTCGCGGTCGGCGGACAGCCATCTGGAGTTCGACCTAGAGCTGGCGAAGCGGCAGTCGGCCGAGAACCCCGTGTACTACGTTCAGTACGCGCACGCGCGGATCGCGGGCATCCTGAACCACGCGCGGGAACGCATCCCGTCGTTCGACGACGGCGACCTGTCGCTGCTGGGCCATCCGGCGGAGCTGGCGCTCATCCGCAAGATGCTGATGCTGCCGGAGCTGGTCGAGGTGATGGCGCGGACGCTGGAGCCGCACCACCTGCCTCACTACGGTCAGGAGTTAGCGACGGCCTTCCACGCCTTCTACACCGAGTGCCGCGTGGTGTCGGACGACCTCGCGCTGTCGAAGGCCCGTCTGAAGCTGACCGACGCGGCCCGGGTCGCTTTGGCGCGCACGCTTGGACTGATGGGCGTTAGCGCTCCCGAGCGGATGTAGGGGCGCGAGCCACCCAGAACCCAGAATCTAAACCGGGCATCGGCGCAGTTGCACGGCTGCGGTCACTTCCTCCGCGGCGGTGTGAAGCCGAGAGGGCGCTTCGCGCTGGTTCCGGGCTGGGCCATGAGCTTTCGGATGGCGTCGAACACCACCTTGAACTGAGCGTCGTACTTCCTTTCGAGGGCATCGAGCTGGCGGGCGAGATCCGCGTGGGAGGCGAGCATCTGGCGGAGGCGGACGAAGGCGCGCATGATCTCGATGTTCACCTGCACCGCCCGCTCGCTGCGCAGGACGCTGGAGAGCATGGCGACGCCCTGCTCCGTGAAGGCGTAGGGCGTCGCGCGTCGGAGACCGCCCCAACTTGAAGTCACAAGATGTGATTTCAAGTTAGCGAACTCGTCCTGGCTGATCTGGAACATGAAATCCTCGGGAAAGCGGTCGACGTTGCGTTTCACGGCCTGCACCAAGACGCGGGGCTCGACTCCGTAGAGCCGCGCCAGGTCGGTGCTCAGCATCACCTTCTGACCACGGAGCACGAGGATGGAGCGCTCGATGCGCTCGGCGGGAACGACGGACTGGCTGTCGCTCAACGGTCGGGCCCTCCTGCGCATGGTCCCACCATCGCCCGCGTCGTGTGGCGATGATGCGAGGAACAATACTTCCCTGCGGCGCGTAGTATAGCCGATTCTGCGGCGGCTTGAGCCTCTGGGCCAGGATGCCGGGCCTGGGCGTTGGAGCCGGGGGTGAGCCGGGAAAAGAATGGGGGCTCGCACCCGGCGAGGGTTGAGAAAAGCAAGCGATGGGGCTCCATCGCTATGCATCGCGGCCGCAGGCTCGCCGATAACGATGGGGGAGCAACGGTTATGGCGGCCGCTGAATGGAGCACGCGTAGCCTCGAGGCGCGGGCCAGGCGCATGGAGCGCGTCATCGGCTGGGTGCGTCTGCTCGTCGTGCCTGGCGTGCTGCTGGCGTTCTTCATCTGGCCCGACCGCTCCGGACAGCAGACCCTCGCCGTCACCATCAAGGCGGCGGCGCTCGACGCGCCGTACGCGCTGGCCGTACTGGCGCTCCGGCCGTGGCGATCGCCGCGGATCCGGATCTGGGGCGCGGGGACGGCCGTGTACGATTTTGTGTCGCTACTGACGTTTGTCTTCATCACGGGCGGCGCCAACAGCCCCTTCCTTCCAGTCCTCATACCGGTTGTCGCGGCGAGCGCGATGCGCTTCGGCGCCGTGGGCGTAGTCGCCAGCGGGTTCGCGCTGACCGCTCCCTTGCTGGCGGGCCTCGCCGTCGATCCGGGCTCAGCAGATTCTCGATTCGCGCTCCTGGTCAGCCTGTCCTCGATGTGGTTCGTTGGCATCGGAATCACGGCGCTCCGGCGAGAGGAGGACCGGCAGCACGAGGCGAACCTTAGTCTCGCGCTGGAGGCCGCGCGTTCCGGCGCGGAGCTGGAGCTGGCGACGTGGCGCGCCAATACGGACGGCCTCACAGGGCTGTCGAACCACTCGTGCTTCCACACGCTGCTGACCGAAGCGCTGAGGCGAAGACGGCCGGCGGCGATAGTGTACGCCGACCTCGACGGCTTCAAGCAGGTGAACGACCGGCTCGGGCACCTGGTTGGCGATGGCGTATTGCAGACCTTTGCGAAGGAGATGCGAGCCATCACGCCGAACGGCGTCACGACCGCGCGCCTGGGCGGCGACGAGTTCGCCGCTCTGCTGCTCGACGAACAGGCGCTGGAGTGCGAAGGCCTAGCGCGCCGCGTGCGCGCGATCACAGTGCCGACCTCGGCTGGCGACGTGCGCGCCAGCGTGGGCGTCGCTACATCAGACGATGGCGTCACGCCTGAGGGAGTGATGGCCCAGGCCGACCAGGCGATGTACGCCGAGAAGCACCGCCGCCGTCAGGAGCGCGCCGCCGCCTGAGGCGCGGGCCTTGACTCCGGCCCTCCCTTCAGAGATTCCCTTAATCTGCCGAGACACCTTTGATGGGACGGGGCACGCTTCGCTCGTTGCTCGTGCTGGCCGGAGGCGCTGCGCTCCTGGCCGTGGTGGCGTTCGGCTGGCGTCTTGGCCCCGCCATCGCGACGGTGACAGGCGCGGCGTCCAGCGCTACGCCCACGCCCTCGCCGACGGCGACACCGGTCCCGCCCACCCCGACACCATCGCCCACGCCGTCGCCGCTGGAGCCGCTGCACCGCCAGCTCGAGGACTTCGTGCGGGCGCAGGAACGCGACGCCGGCAACCCCAACGACATGGCGATCACGGTCATCGACCTGCAGACCGGCGAACAGATCAGCATCGACGGCAAGGAGAAGCACCGGGCAGGATGCACGGGCAAGGTGTTCCCGGCGTTCAAGTATGTCGACGACGTACAGCGCGGCCTGCAGCCCGACGACGACTGGTTCCGGTACTACCTGAAGCGCACCGTCCGCGACTCGAACAACGCCGACTCCTACGTCTTCATCACGAGGGCGGGCATCCGCGAGACCAACGACTACCTGCGCCGCATTGGCATCTACGACACGCTGATCACGCACCCGCCGGCGTACTACGGCTGGCATGAGGACTTCGGCTACACCGAGCCCGAGAACTGGACCACGTCGGACGACCTGGCGACGATCTTCGCTAAGCTGTGGCGCAACGAGCTGTTCACGCCGTGGATGTCGGCCATGGTCATCGACGTCATGACACAGGGGCCGTACACGCCGTGGGAGTACGGCATCATTCTCGCCGACTCGGTGCCCGATGGTGTCCGCGTGTCGCACAAGATCGGCTACACGTATGGAGGCTGGGACCCGGCGGCGCGCCCCGACAACGTCTGGAACGACGGCGGCATCGTCATCGTCGAGCGCGATGGACGAACGTACGCCTACGCCATCGCCATCATGCAGCAGAACCTGTACTGGTACGGCGGCGGCCCGGGCATCGGCCGCGAGGCGAACCGCATGGTGTTCGCGTTTTTCAACCAGATGTACGGCTGGGGATACTGACGCAATGTTACCTGCCCCTTGTCGGCCTTCCTACCCCCGCACCGCCCGCAGCAAGAAGCTCCGCGACTATTTGGATTAGACACGAGCGCGCGGATCCGGCTGGTCGCGTCCCAGGATTGCTGTAAAAACAAGACGGTGTAGTCTCCGCGGTGA
>JBBITS010000111.1:0-8396 GCA_037440665.1 Chloroflexota bacterium | reverse complement strand
AGGACCTCGACGTACTCCTCGGGCACAAGGTCGGCGCGGGCGCCGAGGAACTGGCCGGTCTTGATCAGGAGACCCTGGAGGCCAACGGCGGTTTCGTAGAACTTGCGGGCGCTCCACGCGTGGTGTCGATGGCGGCGCTCTTCGGCCCAGGTGGGGCCCTTCCAGCGCTCGCGCAGCGAAATGGCCTTGTAGCCGGCGAACACGCGGAAGAGCATTCGCCCCACGTTGGTGAAGCGGCGGACGCGGTTTCGCGGTGCCTTGCCGCGCCGCCTGCGGTGGCCTCTAGGTGGGCTCATCGTGGGCGCCCCCCGTTGAACGCTGGTCAGCGAACTATTAGACCACGGGACGCGGCCGGGCGGCTACCTAGCGTTCCTTGGTAGGGTGACAAGGGGACAGGACGGGGCTCCCCAGTCCTCGGCCTCCGGGGGTCGCCGAGACAGCGTAGCGAAGCCAGGGGGCCACACCCCATCGCGCTGAGGAAGGCCACCTTGAAAAGGTGGCCTTCGTGGTTGGGCTCCTCGCGCCACGCCAGGGCGTGGCCTTCTTTTCCGAAACGATCCGAATGGCCACTAGCGCCGCGTCCAGAGCGTCTGGTGCTGGTCGTCGCCCCTGATGGCGCCCAGGTTCACCGACCGCTCCAACTCCAGCAGCCGGTTGAAGGTGCGGTTCAGGGCTCTGTCTGGGTACTTCCAGCCCTCGTCGCGCAGGCGGCGGCGGAGCGCCTGCCAGACCCCGGTTTCCTTCAGGAAGGTGATGCGGTGCGGCCAGACGAAGAGCATGAAGCGCTTGGGCATGCCCAGGCTCGGCCGGTGCTGGCCCAGCCAGAAGAAACGCTCCTCCATCGAGGCCACCGGCTCCAGTACCTCGACCATGGGCGGCGTGTGTTCGTCCGACCGGGTGTCGACCACCAGCCGTTCGGGAAACAGGGGGAACCCTACGGCGAAGACGTCCGCCGTGGCGATGACCTTCTTCACCTCGTTGGTATCGATAATGACGCCGTTTTCCATCGGCATTCCTGCAGCCTACGCCGAGGAGATGGCGAGCTGGCGCGGCATCCTCACCGCCGGCGCGTCCGCGCCCGCACTTCAATTCTAGTACATAGGCGGAGGCGGCGCGGCGCCGTCCTTCTTCTCCGGGATGTCGGTGACCAGACAGTTGGTCGTCAACACCATGCCGGCGATGCTGACGGCGTTCTCGAGCGCGGCGCGCGTCACCTTCAGCGGGTCGATGATGCCCTTCTTCTGCATGTTGCCGAATTCGTCGCGCAGCGCGTCGTAGCCCTCGCCGACCTTCAGTTCCTTCACCCTCTGGACGATGACCGAGCCATCCTTGCCCGCGTTGATGGCGATGCGGCGCAGCGGCTCCTCCAGCGCGCGGCGCAGGATGTTGACGCCCGTCTGCTCGTCGCTCTCCAGCTTCACCTTGTCCAGCGCGGGCTGAGCGTTGACCAGCGCCACGCCGCCACCCGAGACGATCCCTTCCTCGACCGCTGCGCGCGTGGCCGAGAGGGCATCCTCGACCCGGTGCTTCTTCTCCTTCAGCTCGACCTCCGTGGCCGCGCCGACCTTGATGACGGCGACGCTGCCCGCAAGTTTGCCCAGGCGCTCCTGCAGCTTCTCGCGGTCCCAGTCCGAGGTCGTCGTCTCCAGGGCGTTCTTGATCTGTGTGACGCGGGCCTGGATGGCGCTCTGCTCGCCCTTGCCCTCGACGATGGTCGTCTCTTCCTTGGCGACGATGACCTTGCGGGCGCGGCCCAGGTCCTGCACCTGGACGGAGTCGAGCTTGCGTCCCAGCTCCTCGGAGATGACCTGCGCGCCGGTCAGCGCCGCGATGTCGCCCAGGTTGTCCTTCCGGCGGTCGCCGAAGCCGGGCGCCTTGACGGCGACGACGTTGATGGTACCGCGGAGCTTGTTCACGGCCAGCGTCGCCAGCGCCTCGCCGTCGCAGTCGTCGCAGATGATGACCAGGTTCTTGGACACCTGAAGCAGCCGCTCGAGCATGGGCAGGATGTCGTTGACGGCGGAGATCTTCTTGTCGGTGACCAGGATGTAGGGGTCGTCGATCTCAGCTTCCATCTTCTCGCTGTTGGTCACGAAGTAGGGGCTGATGTAGCCACGATCGAAGGCCATGCCCTCGACGTACTCGACCTCGGTGGCGATGCCCTTGGACTCCTCGACGGTGATGACGCCGTCCTTGCCGACCTTCTCCATGACCTCGCCGATGAGGTTGCCGATGGCCTCTTCGGCGGCGGAGATGGAGGCGACCTGCGCCATCTGCTCGCGGGTGGTCACCGGCACCGACATGCCCTTGAGGTTTTCGATGACGGTGTCGGCTGCCTTCTCGACGCCGCGCTTGAGGGCCATGGGGTTGGCGCCGGCCGCCACGTTCTTCAGACCCTCGTGGACTATGGCCTGGCCGAGGACCGTCGCCGTGGTCGTGCCGTCGCCGGCGATGTCGTTGGTCTTGGAGGCGATCTCCTTTGCGAGCTGGGCGCCGATGTTGATGAACGGGTCCTCAATCTCGATGTCCTTGGCGATGGTAACGCCGTCGTTGGTGATGGTCGGCGCGCCGAACTTCTTGTCGAGGACCACGTTGCGGCCCTTGGGGCCCAGGGTGATCTTGACGGCGTCCGCCAGCGCGTCGATGCCCTCCCTGAGCGCGTGACGCGCCTGCTCGTCAAACAGAAGCTGTTTGGCCATTTTTCACCTTCCTCTGAGGTTGATTATTGGTTTGCCCGAATGAGCTTAGCACTCAGGGGTGGAGAGTGCTAACCCTATGTTTACCCTACGGACGCCTCGTGTGCAAGAGGTTCGGGACGGGCCGGCCCTAGTCCACGTCGAACTGGCGGCCCTCCCATAAGACCTCCCGCGCGATGGGGCGGCCCCAGAGGTCCACCACCACCCGGACCGTCAGCTCGTTCCCCTCCGGCGGCCGCTCCGACAGGTCCCTCGCCGTGGCGTCGGAGATGAAGACCTCCTCGATGCCGTAGCGGACGTTGTAGGAAGAGGGCGCGTAGTAGACGCCGCCCAGGTAGCTGACCTCGCCTTTCATGGCCACGCTGCCCTCCACCGTCCGCTTGCGGTCGTGGTGGATGGCCACGGCCTCCCAGACGCCGTCCTCTCCGGGCGTCAGCTCGACCCAAATGGTCTGGCCGGGCTCGAAGTCGTCGTCCCCCGCCAGTTCGTCGGGGTCCAGCTCGCCGATGTCGTACTCCAGCGCCAGGAAGGCGCCGCGAAACGGGTCCCACGGATCGGCGACCGTTGCGCGCAGCAGGACCTCGTCGCCGGCCCGGACGCTGTACTCCTTGAACCCGGCGATTCCCGCCAGCACAACGATCTGCGCGGCGACGGCCGCCGCGAACCAGAAGACCCTCTTACGCAGCACGTCCGGCCTCTCCCGCTACCCAGGACGCCATCAGGCGCCGCCGCAGCCGCTCCAGCGCCCCCGCTACCGCCAGCAGCACCAGGCCCCCGGCGATGAAAAACGCCGAGCGCGGCAGCACGTCCCAGAACCAGTCCGAGTACCGCACTACGAGACCGACGCCGATGGCCAGGAGGCCTATGTAGACGTCGAACGAGCGCGCCTCCAGGTAGCCTCGGGCCGTAACGCCCAGCGCCACGGCGAAGTAGACGATGTTGAACAGGATCGCGTACCCGGCCCACGACGGCTGGTACATGGCCACGGCGCACACCGTGATCACAGCCGCTCCCGCTCCCGCTTCGGCCCTCCGCAGGTCCGCGTCCTCGCGCGCCGTCAGCGCCGACGCCGCCAGCGCCGCGACCGCGCCCACCGCCGCTGTCCAGAGCCAGACGTCGGGCACGGGCGGACCGGGCGGAGGGTTGTCGGCCACTTCGTGCCAGAAATCGCCGAAGGTGAAGAACAGCAGCCCGGCGAGAGCGCCCATGGTCGCAATGATGAGGTACGGGGCGCGGAAGTCGCTGGTCTCTCCCCATCGCCGGTGAAGCTCGGCCATCCCGGTCAGCCCGCACGCGAAGATGATGAGCATTCCGACGGCCACGACGAAGACGTAGATCTCCACGTCGCTTTGCAGCGTGTCGGCGATGCCCATCCCCGAGCGCCAGACCAGCCAGGCGGCGAACGCGGCCAGCGCTGGCAGCAGCACCGACGCAGCGCGCCCCAGGTAGGCGATGGGCAGCGCCCCCAGCGACCCCACCAGCAGCAGCTCCGGGCTCGCGACGGGGATGTTGTACATCTGGGCGACGAGGAAGACGCCCGCCATGTAGAGCAGGCTTCCCGCCAGCATCAGCGCCTCGCCCAACTGCGGATACGTCCGGTAATGGAAGCGCAGGGCGAACCCGCCCGCGTAGAGCGCGATCATGGCGATGCCCACCAGCGCCAGCGTCAGCCAGTCCGATGCCCGGTCCCAGTTGGCGGCTACGAAGAGGATGACGCCCGCGCCCAGCGTAACCGCGCCCACGACGGCCACGGCCGACACCAGCAGGTTGAGACGGATGAGACGGAGGAGCCTCGACGGACGCCCGGGCGCGTAGCGCGCGGCGATCGCGCGCGCCAGCTCCTCGCTGATGAGACCCTCGCCGCGCCAGCGCTCGACCTCGGTGAGGAGGCGTTCGGCGAACGAGGGGTCAGTGCCAGCGGCCACAGGACCTGCCTTCGTTGCGGTGCGCCGCGCCTTCACGACGACTATACTCCGGCCTCTAGTGCCGGGGCCACGGCCGTTCGGCCTACCGCAGCGCGAACGTCGCGTCCCATATCCGCCGCATGATCTGCTCGCCCTCGGCGCCGCCCGCCAGCACCGGACGGTGGCTGTCCTCGATGCGGACGGGAAGGTACCGCACGCCCCTCAGCTTCGCGCCCCAGAACACCGCCTCCAGCATCGCGCCCTGCTGCGTCTCTACCGACCATGTCTGGTCGAAGACGAAGTTGCCCAGCGCGTAGGCCACGAACGCGCCGCCTATCATCTCGTTCGCCTGGACCCAGTGCGGGTGGTTGCCGACGACCAGCGTAGCCCCCGCCTCGACGGCCGCGCGCGCCATCTGGCGCTGGCTCGCCGTCGGCGACGCCGTGTACTCGACGCCCCAGTGCGGCATCACGATCACGACGTCGGCCACCTCCCGCGCCCGCGCCACGTCCTCGCGCACGTAGTCCTCGCGCAGCGGCGCCGTGCCGGGCGCCGCCTCGCCCGCGTGATAGTACGGAGCGATGGCGTCGTAGCCGAGGAAGGCGAAGCGCGCGCGGCCCGCCTCGATGATCGCCGGAGCGCGGGCTTCGGCCAGCGTCGCGCCGCCGCCAACCGGCGCGATCCCCGCCGCGCGGAGGTTCGCCAGCGTGTCGAGGAACGCCGCGTCGCCGCACGCCGACGCCCCGCAGTCTTTCGCGTGGTTCGTGGCGACGGTTATGACGTCGTAGCCCGCGCGCGTCAGGCCCGCCATCGCCGCCTCCGGCGCCAGCAGGCTGAACGTGCGCTCGCACCCGATGGGCGTCCCGGCGTCCGACACGGCGGCATCGAGCGAACCGGCGGCGATGTCCGCCGCGTCCAGCGTCGACGCGACGCTGCGGAAGGCGCTGGTCATGTCCCCGAGCTCGCGCATGCGGGCGTAGGCGCACCGCGCCGGAATGACGTCGCCCGTGAACCTGACGATGGTCGGCGTCGGCAGCGACGACGCCCGCATGGCCTCGCGCAGGTGTTCCGCAAGCTCACGGGCCAGGCCGTGCAGCGGACCCTCGCCCTCGGCGACCCGGAAGCGCACCCGCGTCTGGACCGGGGCGAGCCACAGGTTGCCCTCGGGCAGCAGACCCCACCCTGTGACGCCCAGCGGAACCAGGCGAGGGTCCCAATCGGCCATCGCCGGGACAAGGCCGAGGACCGCCGGGTCGCGCAGGACGCGGCCCGCCAGCTCCGCCATCGGAACGGCGACGGCGTGACGCGGCGCGCCGACGCCCGGGTCGAAGGGGTCGAGGACGGGCAGGTCGGCCACCAGCAGGGTCGTGAAACCGCCCACCGGCGTCCCGTCGAGGTAGAGCGCGCGCAGCGACTGGAGGTCGATGTTCTGGGGTGGCGCCAGCGGACTGGCGAGGAGGGTCCAGTGATGCGCGGCCGTTGCGCCAACGTCGTCGGGCTCGGCGCGGTAGACGGTCAGGTGGGCCGCAGGATCGGGCGTCGCGCCCGCCGCCCGCACGTCGAGGGCGACCCCGGGCGCGCGCTTGAGGACGAAGTCCGCCGCCAGCAGTCCGACGCGCGCCGCCTCGCGTTCGGGCGCCGACACCACGAGCGTCCCGGCGACCACGGGCGTCGGCGTCGGCTCGGACGCCGGTGTGGTGACAGGGTCCGGGTTCGCGCTTCCGGCGCAGGCTGCTGTCGCAGCCGCCGTCACCAGCGAGGCCAGCGGGCCCAGACGCCGCCGAGAGTGGTCGCCCACGGGCGCGCCCTCCGCCCGCCATCGTAGCACGGGTGGGCTATAATCCCTGCGCGCGGCCGGCCGATAGCGGACCGGCGTGACGCTCCGCTCCGCGACCGCTACGTGGGCGTGGTCCAGACGGCGAGATGTGCCCGGACGCCTGCGCCGTGGCTGCCCCCGGAGGGGCCGAAGGTCCGATGAACATGCTCGACAGGATCAAAGAGCGGCAGATAGAACTGGAAGGTCTGTGCCGGCAGTACGGAGTCCGCAGGCTCGAGGTCTTCGGCTCGGCCGCCGCCGGCGGTTTCCGGGCGGATGACAGCGACCTCGATTTCCTCGTTGAGTTCGACGCGGCTGGCAGCGGCCGCTACGCCGACCGCTACTTCGGCCTGCTGGAATCGCTGGAGAGGCTCTTCGGGCGGCCGGTGGACCTCGTCGTCGCCTCTGCCATCAAGAACCCGTTCTTCCGCGAGTCCGTCGAGCGCAGCAAGGCGCTGCTGTATGCGGCTTGAGGCGAAGAAGTACCTGTACGACATCCAGCAGGCCGCTGATCTGCTGCACGCGTTTACGGCCGGCAGAACACTCGACGACTACGAGGCGGATGCCATGCTCCGGTCCGCTGTCGAGCGCCAGTTCATGATCGTTGGGGAGGCTCTGGCGCAGCTTGCCAGGCTAGACGAGAGCCTGGTGGCGCGGATCAGCGATTACCGGCGCATCATCGCCTTCCGCAACATTCTCGTTCATGCCTACGCGCAGGTGGACGACAGGCTGGTGTGGGACGTGTTGGCGATAGAACTGCCCACGCTGCGCCGCGAGGTAACGGCCCTGTTGCAAGGGGAATGACGCGCCAATTCCTCCGTCTCGTTGAGCGGTATAATCTCACGCTAGAGGAAGAAACGTGAGCGACTATCACATCAACATCTTCTACAGCGAAGAGGACGGCGGCTACATCGCCGACATCCCGGATCTGGAGTCGTGCTCCGCATTCGGCGAGACGCCCGAGCAAGCTCTGGCCGAAGTCGAGCGCGCCAAAGCGGCCTGGCTCGAAGCCGCTCGCGCCGAAGGCAAGCCCATTCCGCCGCCCCGCTACCGGCCGGTCATCTATCAGGCCGCGCGCTGAGCGACGCGGCCTGAGGGCGGGCGTTCGGTGAGATTATCGCCGTGAACCTCAAGGAGTTCGACTACGGCTGAGGACTTCGACGCCGACATCCTCCGCGCGGCCGCGTCGGAAGGCAGGATTCAGTGGCACCAGCACGCGTTGAACGCCTTTGGAACGCGGGATTACACGCGCGGAAGTCGTGGGCGCTATCATTGATGGCGAGGTCATCGAGGTATATCGGGAGGACCGGCCATATCCGAGCTGCCTCATCTTGCAGGTCGCGGCGCAACCGTTGCACGTGGTCGCCGCGGCCGATCCTGATGCCCGGGTGTGCCACGTCATAACGGCGTACCGGCCGGACATGGAGCACTTCGAGCCAGACTTCAAAACGAGGAAGAAGGAAACGTGAGCAATCAAGACGGCCGATGCCCTCTCTGCGGGGGCGAAAAGCGGCAGGGCACGACGACGTTCGCCGTCGACCTGAAGTTCGGTGTCGTCGTCGTACGTGAAGTGCCAGCGCTCGTCTGCTCGAAGTGCGGTGACGCCTGGATCGACGATGCGGTGGCGGCGAAGTTGGAGGCGGTGGTCGCCGGCGCCCGCGAGAAGCAGGCCGAGGTGGAGGTCACGCAGTGGCGCCTGGTCGCGGCCTGATCTGCGCTCTCGTGTCGCCGGCGCCCTCGTGGCCGCTTGCGGCGGCGATACTCACGGACGTCGCGCCCGGCCGCGCCGAAGGCAAGCCCATTCCGCCGCCCCGCTACCGGCCCGTGATCTACCAGACCGTCCCCTGAGTCGCCCCCAAAGGCGCGCCCTCCGCCCGCCTTGACATCAACACCCCGCCGTAGCCGGCCAACAACGACGGCCAGCCCGTCGAAGACTCGCCTACGGCGAGAAGGCCGGCCTCCATTCGTGACAATCCCGCT
>JBBITS010000110.1:6557-8526 GCA_037440665.1 Chloroflexota bacterium | reverse complement strand
GAGGCGGACACCATCGCGCTGACGGCGTGGACGCGGCTCGACAAGTTCCTGGCCAGCGAGTTCGACGAGGAGCGCGTCCGCCGCTTCGTGGAGGCGCACGAGCGGCGCTTCAACCCCGAGGGCTTCATGGGGCTCAACGAGTGAGGTCGGGCTCGGGACGAGCGCCCTCGCCGGCCAGCGCGGGTGGTCGCGGCGCGCGCAGGCTCTCGGCCCATCTCGAGATGCGCTGGTAGCCCCACTTCTGGAGCGCCATCGCCAGCAGCAGGCCGGCCAGCGCCACCACCAGGCCCGCCACGGCGTCCACTATGTAGTGGTTGGCCGTGAAGACGATGGCTGCGAGCTGCGCCGGCGGCAGCAGAACCGCGAACAGTCGCAGCAGCGGGTGCCGGAACGTCCACAGCATCACCCCCGCTAGCAGCACCGGCCAGCCGAAGTGCAGGCTCGGCACCGCCGCGTAGGGGTTGACGAAGGGCTGCATCGACGCCGCCTGGTAGCTCAGCCCCGTGTACTCCTCGACCGTGCCCACGAAGCCGAAGCCGGGTGTAAGGCGCGGCGGCGCTACCGGGTGCAGGTGATAGATAACCAGAGCTATCGCGCCTGACAGGAGGAACGAGTCGCGGGCCACCGTGTACTCGTGCCGCCGGAAGAAGTACATCCAGACGCCGACGACGGCGATGAGGGGGAACTCCAGCCAGAAGTAAATGGCATTCATGAGCTGGATGAGCGCCTGGTTCCCCAGGATCCAGTCCTGCAGGTCCGGCTCCCAGAAGATGCCCAGACGCCTCTCGAGGCTCACGATGTCCAGGGCGTTGCCGACGGCCTCGTCGGGCCGGTCGACGACGCTCCCGCGCACCAGGAAGTACAGCAGGAAGGCCAGCGCCACCAGCGACAGCTCGAAGACGTGGCGGAAGGCGCCGTGAGCGCGGATGGCCTCGATGAGCCTGCGGGCGGCCGGGCGGGCGATTTCGTCCAGCGTCATAGCTTCCCTGCCAGGGTTGCCGGGATTATACGGCACCGCATTCCAAGGCATATTCTGAGGCAGATGCCGGGCTGCACGCCACCACTGCCCTTTCGTTTCCCCGGAGCAGGCGGTACCGTAAACGCCGGAGGAGCCAGTCCCGTGGAAGACCTCAAGCGCACAGACCCCGAGATCTACGGCCTCATCAAGGAAGAGGAGCGGTACCAGATCGAGTCGGTCCGCCTCATCCCGTCCGAGAACTACGTATCGAAGGCGGTCCTGGAGGCCACGGGGTCGGTCCTCACCAACAAGTACTCCGAGGGCTACGCCGGCCGGCGTTACTACGAGGGCCAGCGCTACATCGACAAGATCGAGGAGCTGGTCGCCGCCCGCGCCCGCGCCCTCTTCGGGGCCGAGCACGCTAACGTCCAGCCCTACTCGGGCTCGCCGGCCAACCTGGCCGTGTACCTGGCGCTCCTGAAGCCGGGCGACACCATCATGGGGATGGCGCTGCCCCACGGCGGCCACCTGACCCACGGCTGGAACGTGAGCGCATCGGGCAGCTACTACCGCGCCGTCCAGTACGTGGTCAACCCGAAGACGCAGCTCATCGACTACGACGCCGTGCGCGACCTGGCGAAGAAGGAGCGCCCGCAGATCATCGTCGCCGGTGCGACGGCGTACCCGCGCGTGTTCGACTTCAAGGCCTTCGGCGAGATCGCGAAGGAGGTGGGCGCGTACTTCCTGGCCGACATCTCGCACATCGCGGGCCTCATCGTCGGCGGCGTCCATCCCAGCGCCATACCCTACGCGGACGTCGTGATGACGACGACGCACAAGACGCTGCGGGGCCCTCGCGGCGCCATGATCCTGTGCCGCGAGGAGCTGGCCGAGCGCATCGACAAGGCCGTGTTCCCCGGCCTGCAAGGCGGGCCGCACAACCACACCACAGCCGCCATCGGCGTGGCCCTGAAGGAGGCGGCGACGCCCGAGTTCCGCGAGTACGCGCAT
>JBBITS010000110.1:0-6547 GCA_037440665.1 Chloroflexota bacterium | reverse complement strand
CGTCCGCAACGCGAAGGCGCTGGCGTCCGAGCTGCGCGAGCGGGGCTTCGACCTGGTGTCAGGAGGCACCGACAACCACCTGGCGCTCATCGACCTGACGAACAAGGGCGTCATCGCCAAGAAGGCGGCGAAGGCGCTGGACCGGGCGGGCATCGTCTGCAACTACAACACGGTGCCCTACGACCCGCGCAAGCCGTTCAGCCCCAGCGGCATCCGCGTCGGGACGCCCGCCGTGACCTCGCGGGGGATGGCCGAGGACGACATGCGCCGCGTCGCCGCCTGGATGGACGAGATCGTCGCGAACGTGAACGACGAAGAGGTGGTCGAGCGCGTCGGCACCGAGGTGCGCGAGTTCTGCCGTCAGTACCCGGCTCCGGGCATCCTTCTGGAGGAGGTCACCGCCTGAAGCGCGCCTGCGCGCGTTGACGGAGCGGCGGCCCGCTTCCTATAATTCGTTGCCCCGGCGCTCCCGGGGAGTTGGCGCGGATCCCAGCCCGGCCTCGCCAGAAGGCAGAGGACCCCGGGCGCGTTTGCGTTTCTGCATCCGAGAGCTGGAGGTGGTTGCTTGCGAGATTACGAACTGGTGGTGATTCTCAAGCCGGACCTACCGGAGGACGAGCTGACCAGCGCCGTGGAGAGGGTGCACCAGTCGGTGCGGGCGCGCGGCGGCGAAGTGGCCGAGGTGGACAACTGGGGGCGGCGCAAGCTCGCGTACCCCATCAAGAGCCACATCGAGGGCAACTACGTGGTCAACCAGATCCGCCTGGACCCCGAACGAACGCGAGAGCTGGAGGCAGGCCTCCTCATCTCCGAGGACGTGATCCGTCACCTGCTGGTCCGCAAGGACGAGGACTAGCCGGACCCTGGCGCCCTGCCCTGACACACGAACCACTGGTGTGACGAGTCCCGGCCCCGGAAGTAGCAAAGGAGTTCGCCAGGATGGCGGGCCTCAACAAAGTTCTGATTATCGGCAATGTCGGCACAGACCCGGAGATGCGGTACACCGCCAACGGAAGCGCGGTCACGACCTTCCGTCTGGCGTGCACGCGCAACTATACTTCCCCGGACGGCGAGCGCCGGGAAGAAACCGAATGGTTCAACATCGTGACCTGGAACAAGCTCGCCGAAACCTGCAGCCAGTTCCTCCAGAAGGGCCGGCGCGCCTTCGTCGAGGGCCGGCTGCAGACGCGGTCGTGGGACGGCCCCGACGGCCAGCGCCGCTACAAGACCGAGGTCGTCGCCTCGACCGTACTGTTTCTCGACCGGGGGCAGGCCGCGCCTGTCCCGTCGGGGGCGCCCGACTACGAGCATGAGTTGACCGACCCGGACGATCTGCCATTCGAGTAGCGTCCGGTTCTCGAAGAGTCGAGTCTGCGACAGGCGAAAGGAAAGAGAGAGCAGGTGATCGAAGAACAGAAGGCTCCCGAAACAACCGCTCCGGTCGCGGACCAGCCGTCCGCCGAGAGGGGAGCGGAGCCGCCGCAGGGAGCGGCTACCGGGGAGCAGCCGGCGGAAGTGCCCGCCGGCGGAGAAGCTCCGCGCCCCGGACCCCGGCCCGAACGCAAGAGACGCCGCTTCGGCGGCAGGCGCAAGGTCTGCCTCTTCTGCGTCGACAAGATCGAGCGCATCGACTACAAAGACCCGGCGGCGCTCCGCCGGTACGTATCCGACCGGGGTAAGATCGAACCCCGCCGGAAGACTGGCACCTGCGCCCGCCATCAGCGCCGCCTGACCATCGCCCTGAAGCGGGCGCGGCACCTGGCGCTGCTTCCGTTCACGGCCGAGCACATCCGGCTTACCGGCGCGTTCCCTTCGCGCCCGTAGCCGGTCCCGGGCGGAGCTTGCGATGTGAAACGAAGGGGCCGTCGCGCCCCTTTTCTCTCTGTGAAGGCGACGGAGTAACGGGAACCTGACATGGCCAGCAAGGACCAACCCGCATCAGGACGCAGCCGCGGCCGGGCCGCCGCCGAGCCGCGCGGCATCCTCGACCTCGAGATGCTGAACCAGCGACTCCTGGTATTCGGTGTCGGCTTCGTGCTCCTGCTGGTCGTGGGCATCATCGCCTTCGGCTACTACCAGACGAAGATCGCCCCCAAGCGCAAAGTGATTCTCGAAGTGGAAGGCACAAAGATCACGCGCCTTCACCTGTCCCATCGCATCCTCAACCTGCTCAACACCGACCCGCAGGCCGTCTACCAGGCGGGCACGCTGCTGAACGCCGCCACCACGGCCTACGACGGCCTTAAGGAGGACACGCTCCTTATCCACGGCGCCGCCCGCGACTACGACGTCTACATCTCCGACGCCGAGATCGACCAACGCGTGCGCACCCTGCAGGGCGTCCCCTCTGACGCAGACGCCGCGACCTTCGCCTCGGCGTTCAGGCGGGCCGTCCAGCAGTCGGAGCTTTCCGTCAGCGAGTTCCGTTTCAAGACGCGCGCCGAGATCGCCCGCGAGCGCGTCCAGCAGCAGTTCACCACCGGCGTCCCGGCGTCGGCCACGCAGATGCGCTTCCGCTTCTTCCAGCTCACCAGCGAGGGCGAGGCCAAGACCATCGCCGAGCGCATCCGCAGCGGCGAGGACGTGACGGTCATCGTCAAGGAGGTCCTCGGCGAGGAGGCTACCATCGACCAGGTGGAATCGACGTGGATGGTGAAGGAGCAGTTGGCGAACGAGTACGCCGAGCCCGGCTTCGCGCTGGAGTTCGGCGCCGTCAGCGACCCCATCCTTGCTCCCGATGGCGCGACCTGGGTCGTCCTCCAGCAGATCGGCAAGGAGGAACGCGAAGTCGATTCGTACCAGAAGACGCAGATCGCCTCGACCCTCTACCAGAACTGGATCGCCGATCTCGAGACGTCGCTCGCGGTCAAGGAAGACATCGACGACGATGACAAGACGGGCGCGCTCGAAGACATCCAGGACGACATCAAGCTGCCGCAGGCGCCGGCGCAGTCGCGCCGCCAGCTGCTACCGGCGGATGCCGCGTTCGCATGAGCCCCCCCGAGCGCAAGCAGGTTGGCATCGGCCTCATGGGCCTCGGCGTAGTCGGCAGCGGCGTCGCCCACATTCTCGCCGAAAAGGCCGAGGTCTACGCGCGAACGGCCGGCTGTCCGCTGGTCATCCGCCGCGTGCTGGTGCGCGACCTGCGGAAGGAGCGCTCGTTCCGCGTCGACCCGGCGGTCATCACCAACGACCCCCGCGACATCCTCGAGGACGCAGGCGTCGACATCGTCATCGAAGTCATGGGGGGCGAGACGCCAGCGTACCAGTACATGCGCGAGGCGCTCTCGCGGGGCAAGTTCGTCGTCACCGCAAACAAAGAGGTGATGGCCAAGCATGGAGCCGAACTGACGGCCATGGCCCGCGAGTATGGCGTCGACATCCTGTACGAGGCATCGGTCGGAGGCGGCATCCCCATCATCGCGCCGCTGAAGCGCGACCTTCTGGCCAACGAGATCGTCGCCCTCCGCGCCATCATCAACGGCACCACGAACTACATCCTGACGGCCATGAGCCGCACCGGCGAGAGCTTCGACCGGGCGCTCGCCCAGGCGCAGGACCTGGGCTACGCCGAGCCTGATCCGACCAACGATGTCGAGGCCTTCGACGCCGCCTACAAGCTGGCCATCCTGGCCTCGCTGGCCTTCCACACCGACGTGCGTCCGGCCGACGTCTACCGCCAGGGCATCACCGGGCTCGCGCCGCGTGACTTCACGTACGCAGCCGAACTGGGCTACGCCATCAAGCTGCTGGCCATCGCCCGCCGCGACGGCGACGCCGTCCAGGCCCGCGTCCACCCGGCGCTGCTGCCGGCCGATGAGCCGCTGGCCAAGGTCGATGGCGTCCTGAACGCCGTGCAGGTCGACGGCGACCTGCTGGGGCAGGTGCTGTTCGAGGGCAGGGGCGCCGGCTCGCTGCCGACGACCAGCGCCGTCGTCGCCGATCTCCTCGACGCCGCCACCAGCGTCGTCAGCGGCGTGCGCGAACCGGCGGGCGGCCGGCGCGAGGCGCCGACGTGCATCCTGCCCATGGGCGAGGTCGTCACGCGCTACTACTTCCGCGTCACCGTCGCCGACCGGCCCGGCGTGCTGGCCAAGATCGCCCACGTGCTGGGCGACCGCGAGATCAGTATCGCCTCGGTCATCCAGAAGGAGGCCGACGAGCGCGCCCAGACGGCCGAGCTGGTTATCATGACGCACCTGGCGCGCGAGGACGCCATTCAGGCCGCGCTGGAGGAGCTGGCGCGCCTCGACGTCGTGCGCGAGGTCGGCAACATGATTCGCGTGGAGGGGGCTACAGAAGCATGACGCCCGAACGGCCGTCGCCGGAAGAGCAGCGCGCCGCCCTGACCGGGGCCGAGGCGATCCACTGGCTGCAGGCCGAGTTGCAAGCCGAGCGGGCGCACAGCGCGCGCCTGGGCCAGCAGCTCGAACAGCTCCAGGCGATGGCGCTGGACCTGGCCGAGCAGGTGCGGGCGCTGGACGCAGGCCAGCGTAACCTGGGCGCCTCGGCCGCCGCGGTCAGCGCGGCGCACGACGCGCTTCTGGCTATGCAAGACCTCATCAACAAGCTCCAGGAAGGCCAGATGGCGGTCAACGCCCGCATCGACCGGCTGGAGCGCGAGCGGCGCGCCGAAGGCGAGCGCGAGCGCACCTACGTCAACGAGCTCTCCCACCGCCTGCAGTCGCTCGAGCGCGACGTCCAGACCTGGGCCGACCGCCAGAACAGCGTGGAGGACTTCTCACGGCGCTTCCAGGAGTCGCTCTCCCGCCTCGACATCGCGGTGCGGGACATGGCGGCCCGCACCGACTCCGCGGAGACGAAGGCCGCCCGCGCCGTCGATTCCGTGAACCGCGCTGAGCTGACCCTGGCCGACGCCGAACGTCTGCTCACCGAACTGAAGCGCGAGGACGAAGTCCTCAACGAGCGCCTGCGTCTGGCGCAGGAGGTCGTGCACCGCATCGAGGGCCAGTTGCAGACGTACCGTGATGAGTACAAGGACCTGCCCCTACTGCGCGAGCGCCTCGATCTGCTCCGCGCTGAGCGCCAGCGCGTCGAGGACCGGGCGACGCGCCTCGAGTCGGCCGTCTTCGAGCTGGAGACGTGGCGGCAGAAGCAGGAGCATCTGTCCACGACGCTTGACGCCAAATACATGGCTCAGGAGGCGCGCCTGGAGCAGATGGTCGAGAAGCTCGACGAGTATAAGTCGCTGCTCATCGGCCAGCTCCTCAAGCTCCACCAGAGCCAGGAGCGCCTGAAGCGGCGCCAGATCGAAGACCTGGAGCGCGAGATCAAAGAGCTGCGGAAGCATGCGGCAAGCCTCAACGACGAGTGAAGCGCGGGGCCAGGGCGTTCTGCGCCGCTACGGCGACCTCCTGCCGTTGAACCCGGCGACGCCGCTGATCACCATCGGCGAGGGCGACACGCCGCTGGTCCAGTCGCGGCGGCTGGTCGCCGACGCTGGGTGCGCGGAGCTTTGGTTCAAGCTCGAATCGTGCAACCCCACAGGCTCATTTAAGGACCGGGGCATGGTCGTCGCCGTCGCCAAGGCCGTCGAGGAGGGCGCCAAGGCCGTGCTCTGCGCTTCGACGGGGAACACCAGCGCCTCGGCGTCGGCGTTCGCCGCTCACTGCGGGCTGGAGAGCTACGTCATCGTGCCGCACGGGCGCATCGCGCAGGGCAAACTGGCGCAGGCGGTGATGTACGGCGCGCAGATCATCGCCGTCGACGGCGGCTTCGACGACGCGCTCCGTCTGGCGCGCCAGATCGTCGAGCGCCACCCCATCGCGCTGGTCAACTCCGTCAACCCGCACCGCATCGAAGGACAGAAGACGGCGGCCTTCGAGGTCTGCGACGCGCTGGGCGACGCGCCCGACACGCTCGCCATACCGGTGGGAAACGCGGGCAACATCACGGCCTACTGGCGCGGCTTCGTCGAGTACCACCGTCTGGAGCGGACGAGCCTGCGGCCGCGCATGCTGGGCTTCCAGGCGGCCGGCGCGGCGCCTCTCGTCAGCGGCCATCCCGTGCCGAAGCCCGAGACCGTCGCCACCGCCATCCGCATTGGCAACCCGGCGAGCTGGAAGGGCGCCATCGCCGCCCGCGACGAATCGGGAGGCGGCATCTTCGCCGTGACCGACGACGAGATCCTCGACGCTTACCGGCGTCTGGCCCGCGAGGAGGGCATCTTTTGCGAGCCGGCGTCGGCGGCCTGCGTCGCGGGCGTGCTCAAGCTGGCGCGCGAAGGCCACGACTTCAGCGGCCAGCGCGTCGTCTGCGTCATCACGGGCTCCGGGCTGAAGGACCCCGATACGGCGATGGCGCAGCCCATAACCATCCACCGCGTCCCGGCGGACCTGGACGCCATCGAGCGCGAGATGGGGTGGGGGTAGACGGAGAACCCAGAACCAAGAACCAAGAACCGGCTGGCGCTACAGCCTGCTAGCGCCTCTTCGCGCCAGCCGCGCCCTCAGCGCCTCAATCTCCGGCGCATGTTCTGCGATGAACCAGTCAGCCAGCAGTGGCAAGTATTCCCGCTGCACGTCCA
>JBBITS010000109.1:0-8571 GCA_037440665.1 Chloroflexota bacterium | reverse complement strand
CCGCGGAGACTACACCGTCTTGTTTTTACAGCAATCCTGGGACGCGACCGCCTGATGAAGAGCGGCTACTCAATGCTTTACCCGTGCAGTGACGAGACAGAGTTCGTCAATAACCACTACGGGTATTAGGAAGGAGGGAGACGAATTGGCACGCGTCACCACAACCTGGTTCGCCGCCCTCTGCCTGATGGTGGTCGCAGGAAGCGCGGTCTATGCTCAGGACGGCTCGCCTTCGGGCGACGAGCTGTGCGAGAAGCCCGATCCGGCGCGCGCCGCGCGGCTGGCCCTGGACAACGATGACCTCATCATCGCCGTCGCTGAAGCAACGGCGGCAAGAGACCTGGCAGAAGGCACTCCGGTCAAGGTCTCGCAGGTCGTCGAAGGCAAGTTCGACGCGACAGAGGTGATCGCCGACCGGAACCCGACGCTGACCTGCCTTTCCGACGGCGTCTGGGAGGTCGGCAAGCTAGTCGTGGGCGTCTTCTTCGTGGCCAGCGAGAAGGAGCTGGTGACCATGGCCGCCTGGCCGGTGGAGGGCGGCAAGGCGCGGCTCAACGGCGTCAGCGTCTCGTTCGAGGAACTGCTGGAGATGGGCAGGAACTTCGTCGAGCCGACCCCGACGGCCCTGCCGCCCGGCGTTCCCACGCCGCCGAAAGTCGAACCGCCCGACTCCGGCGGTCCGCTACCGCAACCGACGACGGTGGACCCACAGAATGGCCGGGGCGGCGGGGCGATCTTCTTCGCCCTGAGCGGGGCCGCGCTCGCCGCGTTCTTCGTTGCCGTGCTCCTGCGGCGCAGACGTCCAGCGTAGACATCGAACCGCACGCGCAGAAATGGCAGGGGATCCTTCCTCGGAAGGATCCCCTCGACTTCGTCTTCTCGTCCCCGGCCTTCGGGCCTACCTGCCCTGTCGGTCGCCGTCGGGGCTTGCGACGGCGGTTGTGGCCGCGGGAGAGCGTGCGTTCCTTGCTGTTTCGGACCTCAGGTCCGGTGCCGGCCTTCGCCGCAGCAGCCGTTGGTGTCGCAGCTCCTCATGCGGGCGCACCCGCATATGGAGCACCGGACGGCTGACGGGGCCGCCGCGAGGCCGGCGTCACCGAGGGGCGGAGCGCGCTCCTCCATCGCGTGATGGACGGGCCAGGCCGTACCGACGATCTGAGGGGTCTCGTAGGTACTCATCGCTGCCCCCTTCTCCCGGAGCCCCCGGGTCCTCAGGGTCTCGGAGACGCATCCCTCGCGCTCCGGAGATGGACGGGAATATAGGGGATTCCCCGATGGGCAGTCCCGCCCGCCCCGATAAAGTTGAGTGAGCGAGTTTACCCGCCGGCGGCGGGCGGGCGATCCGGAATCGGAGGCGCAATGGTCGCCGAGGCGTACGTAGACGCGGGGCGCATGGTTCACGGGGCGATCGTGCACGCGGGCATGGAGCAGCGCGCGGTGTGCGAGCGCCTGGGGCTTTCGCCCGCGACGCTCTCCCGCGTGTGCGCGGGCACGCTGCGCCCATCGCCAGAGAACATCTCCCGCCTCGCCCGTCTTCTGGGCCTCAACGAGTCCGCGCTCTTCGTTGCTTTCGGCCTGCTGCCCGAGCCCGATGGTTCCGGCGAGGCGCTGGCGATGCGCTACCCCGGCGAGCGCTTCATCGAGACCAGCGTCGGAGCCACGACCGCCGTCCTGCCCTTCGCCCGCCTCACCGGGCCCACGCTGTTCAGCGAGGCTGACGTCCGCGTGGAGCGCGAGCAGCGCCCGTACCGCCTGCCCGACCTCATCCTGCGCACGCGCGACCAGCTCACGCTGCCGCAGGGCCCGAAGTTCAACCGCGTAAAGGCGCGCCTGCAATCGCTGCAGGAGGGGCCGGCCAGCCTCGTCCTGCGCTTCCAGCGGACGACGTTCCTGAACCACCTGCTGACCAACCATCAGATGCACGCCGGGGCGCCCGTGTTCCTCGACGACCGCTGGGTCGCGGTGGCCGACCTTCTGGAGCCGGGCGGCGACCGGCTCTCGCCACTGGAGCGCGCCCTGCCCTCCAACCACCTCGGCCTGAACATTCTGCTGCTCGACCGGCACGGCGACCTGTTGCTGGCCCAGCGCAACGTGGGCGCCAGCGCCTACATGCCCGGCGTCCACCTCGGCCTGCCCGCCGCAGGGTCGATGGACTGGACCGACCGCGATCCGTTCACCGGCGCCTTCCGCGAGATGGAGGAGGAGCTAGGCATCGCCGACACAGAGTTGATGGCGCCTGGGCTGCTGCTCATGGGTCTGGCCCGCTACGCCTCGCGCGGCGGCAAGCCCGAGGCCTTCTTCGTCGGCCGCGCGGGTGTCTCGGCAGCGGAACTGAACGAACGTCTGTCAGCGCCGGCGACGACAGAGCCACTGCCGGGTACGGCGCAGCTTCCGCCCGCGAACCACGAGGTGGTTCGCCTGTTCAACGTCCCGAACACGCAGGCGTCCATCCTCGACCACCTGAACGGACCGCACTTGGACTTCACGCCGGAGACGCGGGTGGCCCTGAGCCTCTACCTCGCCGTCCGCGACGCCGCCGGCCGGCGGTTCCATCGATAACGCGGCCCGTACGGGGCTCCTTGTCCGAACCCGCTGCGTCACCCATAATCGGCAAGTCGTCGCCAGGCGGGCGAGGCGCATCACCATGCTGGAGGTTCAAGGTCTATGAAGCGGTTGGATGGCCAGGCGGCAATCGTGACCGGCGCATCGCGCGGAATCGGCCGCGCGGTGGCCAGGGAGCTGGCCGCGAACGGGGCGAACGTCGTGGTCAACTACTTCCAGAGCGAGCAGCCGGCCAGGGAGCTGGTGACCGAGATCAACAGCAAGGGCCAGGGCATCGCCATCGCCTTTCGCGCCGGCGTCGCCCACCCCGACGACGTGCAGTCGATGGTGGACGAGGCCATCAAAGAGTTCGGGAAGATCGACATCCTCGTTAACAACGCCGGCGTCAACCGCGACCGCACGCTCCGGCGCATGAGCGTCGAGGAGTGGGACGAGGTGCTCCACACCGACCTGAGCAGCGTCTTCTACTGCACGGCGGCGGTCATTCCCCACATGATCGAAAAGAGCTACGGCCGCATCGTGAATATGTCGAGCATCATCGGGCAAATGGGCAACGTGGGCCAGTCCAACTACGCGGCGGCGAAGGCGGGCATGGTCGCGTTCACGAAGTCGGCCGCACAGGAGCTGGCTCGCTACAACATCACAGTTAACGCCATGTGCCCGGGCTTCGTAGAAACCGACATGCTGGCGGGCGTGCCCGAGGAGCCAAAGCAGGCGCTGCTCGCGCGCATCCCGCTGGGCCGCTTCGGCCGGCCCGAAGAAGTGGCCGCGTTCGTGCGCTTCCTGGTCACCGAGGGCGACTGGATCACCGGCCAGCAGTTCAATATCAACGGCGGCATGTACATGTAGCCGCCGTAGCGCTTACGGAGTATGGCCGCCGTTCAGCTCCGCGACGATAGCGCGCAGCTCGTCCTCCCCGATCTCGAACTGCTCGGAGATGCGCCGGAGGTCGTCGCGCGAGACTTCCAGTGCCGGAGCGAACCCTCGCCCGCTGGCCTTCATTTCGAGGCGGAAGATGTCGGGCCGCGCGTAGTGGCCTATGGCGTCGAACAGCGCCTTCGCTGCCTTGATGGCGTTGGCCTGGCAATCGGCGTACAGGATCGTCTCCTCATCGAACTTCGGCTCCACGAGGAAGTTCCCCGAAGGCGCAACGATGGCGCTCCCACCCACAGCCCACGAGTAGTTCATTTTCGGGCTGTCCTTCAGGTGCGACCAGCGCTGAGGCATGTCCTCCTCCCGCAGCAGCCCGCTGACGCTGATGACGAACGCGCCGGCCTCGAACGCGTGCGCGCGGATGACCGGCTGCAGATCGCACGAGCCGCCCATTACCGGGTCGGCCTCGACGGCCTTCGCGCCACCGCGCCACGTGCCCGGCCAGACGGCGACGTGCAGCTCGACGCCCATCTGGATCACCGCCGCCCTCGCCAGGACGATGTGGTGCTCCCAGCAGATGAGCCCGCCCAGCATCCCGATATCGGTCTCGTAAACACGGAGGTCGCTGCCGTCGCCGAGGCCCCAGTACAGACGCTCGTTGTACGTGGGCATCAGCTTGCGATGACGCCCCAGCACGCTACCGTCGCGACCAATGAAGAGCATGGTGTTGTACAGGGTGCGGCTGCCAGGGCGTTCGTCCAGCTCGTTGCACCCGATTACCACGTACACGCCGGCCTGGCGCGCCGCCTCGCCCAGAGCCACGGTCTCGTCGCCGGGAATGACGATGGAGTTGTCCTGGAGCGCGATGTTGTAGTCCATCAGCTCCGCCGACGGCACGCCGGTGTAGTAGGCGGGATAGGTCGGTATGAACGTCTCGGAGAAGACGACGAGATTCGCGCCGCCCGCGTCGGCCTCCCCGATCAGGCGGCAGGCCTTCTCTACGGTCTTCTCGCGGTCCATGAACACGGGCGCGGCCTGGACCGCCGCCACGCGCACCGATTCCCTGCCGCCGAGCACCTGTCTTGCCATGGCAGGCTCACCTCCCTCTTAGCGGATTCGACGCCCCTCAGAATAGGTCAGATGGCTGCCCGTGTCAGCGGGCGCGACGGGACGCGAGGGAGGCTACACACACCAGAGCGAGGCCGGACACAACGGGGAAAATCCAGAGAACGAGTGTCGTGCGGTATCCGACGACACCGGCGCCCGCTTGCGGCGGACGCAGCACGTACCCTGGGGGTATCTCAGCGTCGTAGCTGGCGCTCGCGAACACGGTCAGGGTCTTGGGCTCGTCGGCGTTGTAGGCGAGGAAGTTCAGCCTCCCACGGAGGAGCACCGCGGCGTCGCACGCGCCCTCGGGGAGCGTCGCGCTGACGGAGAACGTACCCTCTGTCCAGACCGGCGCTGTGGCCACGGTCACGCCGGCTGCGTCGCCGATGCCCACGGGCATGGTTATCTCGACCGTGACATCCTGCGGGAATCGCTCACCGCGGAAGGTCAGAGGGCCATCGCATGGCCCTTCACCAGGTTCGACCGAGAGGATCGGCTCTGTCCCCGGCGGATACCAGCACTCCTCGAACGGCCTCGTCCACGAGAAGTCGTCGCGGGCGAGCAGAACGCCCTCGGCGTCATAGGCGCTGGCTCGCAGGATGATCTGCGCGGCCTCGTGCTCAGCGCTGGGAGGCAGCGGCAGCGGGGCTCTGTTTGCGCCGGCCCCGCCTCTCTCGTTGACCTGCCTCCACTCCTCGCGGATGACGAGACGTCGGATCTGTTCGCAGCTCGTCGTAAAGGTGAGGGTGCCGCCCAGTCTGTAGTCCACGGCGCCCTCGACCGTGTTCCAGCGCGCCTCGTTCCCGTCGATGCGGAGGTCGAGTCCGGGCGCGACCGTGGCCGTCACTGTCCGGGTGACGGTGTGGACCTCGCCTGCGGCGTCCGGCCGCGAGATCAGCGTTATCTCGTAGTCGCGCGCGCCCGCTGCCGGCGGAGCCGTGGTGATGAACACCGGCGGCTCGGCCACCGAGCCGAGAAGGATGAACCGGCTGCGGAACGGGGCGCAGTTGGGTATCGGAACGCCCGGATCGCCGATAGTCGCCGTCGTCTGAAGGCGGCGTTGGCCGCCGATCTCGACTTCGTCGACAACGATCCGCACAGGTGTCTCAGCGACATCTGACGCGAAGGCGATGACGTGGCCGTCGCCCGCCGCGGAGGTCTTCCACACGTCAGCCTCGAAAGCGAAACGCTGCGAGCACGTGCCGTCGGCGGCCGGGATCGTCGTGTAGCCGCTGATGTAGCCGACGGTCCAGCCGTCCGGGACATCCTCCGAGCGGGCGACGCCGCCGCCTGCGGGAGTCAGCACCCGCGTCTGCGCAAGAACGCTGCCTGCGGGGATCGTGATGTCGACGGCGATGTCCGGGTGGCTCAGCAGCGTATCGTCCGTGATGGAAACGGCGACGGCCGGGGCGAACTCGTGCGGCGAAGGCGCGGCGCGGACTTCGCCAGCAGAGATGAATAGGCCCCCGAGAACGGACAGAGCGAAGGCGACGCGAATCATCGGCGACCTCCGGCGGCGATTATACACCTCGCCGGTTCGCGTTGGAAGCGCCTAAACGCCCATTCCTGCGCCTGCGGTCCGGCGCGCCTTATCAGCGGGTCGCCAGGCCCCGCCACACCGCGCCGAGGAGCGAATCGATCCACTCGTGCGTCAGCGGCTGCCCGCTGAGATAGCGTGAGAAGAAGCCGCCCACCAACGCATCGACGGACGCGTCGAGGTCGGCGCCCGCGCGGACGTCGCCGCGCACGAGGCCACGCTCCAGCACCGCGCGCAACATGCGGCGGCGCGGCAGGATCACCCGCTCCCGGAACAGGTCGAGCAGTCCTGGGTTGCGCTGCTCCTCGACCATGAGCGTCCCTAGCATGGCCATGCCGGCTGTGACGCTTCCCCACGGTCCCTGCGTGAACTGGCGGTGAACCACGCGCAGTATCTCGCGCACGTCGGCCAGCGTGTCCCCCGTGTCCGGCGGCGCGCCCGGGTCAGTAAGCTGGGCGACGGCGGCGGAAGCGAGGTCGGCCTTGCCCCGATAGCGCCTGTAGATGGTCGCCTTGCCCACGCCCGCCTCGGCGGCGATGGCCTCGATGGACATGCGCGCGTACCCCAGCTCGCCCAACAGGCGCAGCGTCGCTTCGAGGATCGCCCTGCCCGCTTCCTCGCTGCGGGGCCGGCCTCGGGGGCGGACGGCAGAGGGAGTCACCGCGTCAGCGCCTCCTCCGCAATGGCCACCCGCGCCACAGCCATGGCGTCGGCTTCAAGCGCCGGAGTGACGTCGCGCTCCTCGTCCTCCGGCTCACCGGCGGTCTCGGCGGCACCGGTCTCCGAAGGCGACTCGCCCGGGCGAGAGCCGTCTACGTCACGCGCCGGCATGAACCGCAAGACTAGCAGCGCCCCCACGAAGGCTACGGCCGCGGCGACGATCAGGGCGACGCCCATGGCATCTACGAAGGCGTTGCGAGCCGCAGCCGCCAGCGCCTCGCCTTGCCCGCCCCCGGCGAGAGCCGCGATGCGCATCGCCGCGCCCACGGAATCGCGCGCCGGGCCGGCGGCCTGCGCGGGCAGGTTCGACACGAAGCCGTCTACGTTCGTCCCGTAAAGCGAGTTGAGGATCGACCCGATGATGGCGATGCCGAACGCGCCGCCTACCTGACGCGTAGTGTCGTTCATCGCGGAGCCGACGCCGGCCTTGGCCAGCGGCACTGCGCCCATCACCGCCTCCGTCGAAGGAGCCATCGCGTTGGCCGTCCCGAAGGCCATAAGAACCGCTCCCGCACCGATGACCGGGTACACCGTCGACGCGTCCCAGAACGAGAACCAGGCCAGCGCCGCCGCGATGAGCGTCAGCCCCAGCGCCACCACCCTCGCCGTTCCAAAGCGCGCCACGAGGCGGTGGCTCACGGCGGCGCCAGCCATCATCCCGAACGCGATCGGTGTCAGCGCCAGGCCGGCGCGCAGCGGCGAGTAGCCGAGCACGAACTGCAGATACTGGGTGACGATGAAGATCGTGCCAAACAGGGCGAAGAACGCCAGCGCAATGGCCCCGGCCCCGGCGGAAAACCTTGGATTGCGGAACAGCCTCAGGTCGAGCATCGGGTTGGGCGTCCGCAGCTCCCGGGCGGCGAAGGCGGCGCCGGACACGACCGACAGACCGAACGCTGCCAGCACCAGCGGGTCGAGCCATCCCTTCGCCGGCGCCTCGATGATGGCATAGACCAGCGACAGCAGCGCCCCCATAGAGAGCACAGCTCCGGGGATGTCGAGCCTCGGCTTCGCCGGATCGCGGCTATCAGGCACCAGGAACCAGCCGGCAGCGAGCGCCAGCGCCACCACGGGCACGTTGATGAAGAAGACCGAGCCCCACCAGAAGCGCTCGAGCAGCCAGCCTCCCAGCGCCGGGCCGACGGCGATGCCCACCGCCGCCATTCCCGTCCACACACCGATGGCCTCGCCACGTTCCTCGCGAGGGAAGACGTCCATGATGATGGACAGCGTGGCCGGCATGATCAGCGCGCCGCCAATGCCCATCACCGCGCGCGCCGCGATGAGCTGGCTGCCGCTCTGCGCGTATGCTGCTCCCAGGCTCGAGGCCCCGAAGACGATCAGTCCAAGTTGCAGCGCGCGCTTGCGCCCGAAGCGGTCGCCCAGCGAGCCCATGGTCAGAAGCAGCCCGGCGAAGACCAGGACGTACGAATCGACCATCCACTGCAGCACCGAGGCCGATGCGTTGAGGTCGCGCTGGATGGTGGGGATGGCCACAGTGAGGATGGTATTGTCGAGCCCGATGATGACCAGGCTCACCGACAGCACCGCCAGGGTCCACCAGCGAAGCCGCTGTTTGCGTTCAGGCGTCATGGTCAGTCCCTCTGCCCCACTCCCCATTTCCGTTACGACCACGTATCGTAAACCTGCGACCAGCCTACCACGGGCTGTTTCAAAACGCAACGGTATCGATTCGTAATGTTGGTGAACCTCCGGTGGTCGTGTGTCCCCTAGCGTCCTGCCGGTGTAGCATGAGGTCCGTTCCCGGGCGT
>JBBITS010000108.1:0-8572 GCA_037440665.1 Chloroflexota bacterium | reverse complement strand
CGCGCCCCGGCCCATCCGCTTTGCCTCCTGCCTTACGGGCAGGTGAAACCTGACTGAGCCAGCATCGCCACGATGTCGGTGGTGACACCGATGCCGCCATCGTGCGGGCCCGGCCAGTTGCCGCCGTACTTGCTGTAGTTCGAGCGGTCGTACTGGAAGCCGTCGGGAACTCCGTTCCCGTCGACGTCCTTGTCGTAGTCGACGTTGCCAGGGCCCTTGCCCGCGTACTTCAGCAACGCCACCACGTCGGTCGTGACGCCGATGCCGCTGTCAGCCACCGGTATCGGGCCAGAGACGTAGTCCCTCAGCGCCGGCGCCGGCACGCTGTAGAAGTCGAACGGGTCGTCAGGGTCGCCCGTCTTCGGCACGCGCGCCAGCTCCGCCGCACTGCTGCACTTGTCGCCGTCGCGGTCGGCGGGCGGTACCACGGCCACTCCCAGCGGTGTGGCATCAAGGCCGTCGGCCGTGCCGTCGTTGTCGCAGTCGCCCGCCACCGCGCCGGCCGGCGTCGACGCCGAGTCCAGAGCGTCGGAGCCGCTGCCGGTCTCGCAGCCGTCCGTGTGCCCGTCGGCGTCAGAGTCGGTCAGAGCGAAGGCGTCGTACGCCCCGTCGTTGTTGAGGTCGGGCAGGAAGTCCGGGCTGCCGAGGTCGTCCGAGTTGCGCAGCGAGTCGAAGCCGCCGTCGCCGTTCTCGTCGAAGCCGTAGGCCTGTGTGTAGGCCCAGCCGCCACCGGTACCCTCAACCGCTCCCTCGGTCCACTTGTCGATCCAGATTTGGTCGTGGTCGTGGAACGGACCGTAGCCGCTGCCGTCGCCCCTCTCAACGTCATCCGGGTCGCAGGCGTCGCCCATGCCGTCGTTGTCGGCGTCATCCTGCGTGGCGTTCGTCGTCGGGCAGTTGTCGGCCCAGTTCGGGTAGTCGTCGCCGTCGTCGTCGTAGAAGCCGAAGGTGGACAGCCCAGAAGCGACCGCGTCGTTCGGATCGCAGGCAGCGCCCAGGCCGTCGCCGTCGCCGTCGGTCTGCGAGGCGTTGCTCACGAAGTCGCAGTTGTCGTTGTAGCCGGGAACGCCGTCGCCGTCGAAGTCCTCCGTGACGGAGAACCGGTAGGAGAAGAACTGCGAGCTGCCGGCGCCCGCCGACACGTCCTGAGCCACCGTTCCGAGGCCGCTCACAGCGTCCATCTTCACCGTGGTGTCGAACGGTGGACACGTGACGGTGGCGCCGGTCGACGCGCTGGCCGCGCCGCTCGGTAGCACGCCCAGGCCGCTGCCAGAACTGATGGCCGCGATCTGGGTGCTCTGGCCGGCCACCGGGATGTTCTCGTAGGTCACGAAGTCAACCGGGGCCTCCACCACGCCCGAGATGATCACCGCGTTGCCCAGTCCGCGAACCTGGTGCGGACCGCCCACGATGGCATCCAGGAGCGGCAGGAACAACGGCTCCACGGTTCCCAGGGCTCCGAACGGCACGCCGCCTGGACCCGGGGTGGCGTCCTCAATCGACTCGGCGATGGACGTGCCGTCGGCGTTACCCTCGGCTGAGTCAGGAACGTTGTTGGTGTTGTCGTCGTCGAAGTCGGCGATCCAGCCCGTAGTGTCATAGGCCACTCCGTCGGCGTACGACCACGGGGTGTGCGACGGGTCGCCCGGCAAGTCGTGCACGCCGTGCACGTGGCCGTTGTAGATGGTGAACGACGACGTCAGGCTGCCGCCGCTGCCGCACGAGGGGGCTGGACCGGGTGGAGTAGCGCCCTCCAGGCCGATCTTGAACGACCCGATTCCGATCGTGTCGCCGATGGCAACGGCGCCCTCGTTCAAGTCGATGCCGCTGAAGACGGTCACCGACGCGTCGAGGAACGAGGAGTTCTTGGAGATCGCTACCTTCACGAAGCTGGTGACAGCCTCGCCGTTTTCGGGCTTGCCGTCGTCGTCACAGCCCTGGGCCACAGTGCAGTCGTCCAGGGTCGCATCCAACGACGAGGTGAACTTGTCAGCCGAGGCGGTGGGCGCATCGAGGAAAGCCCGGCCGCCCAGCAACGCTACCGCCGCCAGTAGGGCGGAAAAAAGGATGAACCTTCTCTTCATCAAAAACAGTCCTCCTGCACGTGAACTGCTGTCCATCTGAGATGCCGCTAGTACCCTGTCCCACCTCCTTCGCAGTCACAGGGCGGGGCTTCCGTCGAGCGCAAACCAGAAACGCCGTTCCTGCCCGATGGGCGGAACGCCAGAAAGCTAAGGTTTACGCTCACCCCCTCTGAGCGGGGGCGCCTGTCCACCTATGTACGGGCGGGGATGTTCTGTGCTGGCGTGGGAACGGCTGGAACAAATACCGGGCGGGGATTCCCGGGAACCAGCGCCACCCTTGTACCAGAGCGGCCGGGACTTGTCAATACACCTCGCTGTGCTAAGCCTAACGCCCAGCCAGCCAGAGCATGTCAGTGAGCCTGTTCACGGGGAGAACGACTCCAGGGCCTCGCGATGCGCGGCGGCACGATCGGCTTCGCCCGCCTGCTCGTAGAAGCCGGCCACGCCCTGGCGGATCTCGGCGTTGTACGGGTCGAGGGCGACTGCTCGCTCGAGGAGGGTGAATACCTCGGCGCGGTCCACCTCAGACTCGAAGGACAGCCGGGCGCGGGCCTGGGCCTGCTGAATCAGGCCGAAGGCTGTTGGTTCGAACCTGGTGTTGAGCGTCTCGTAGGCGGACAGCGCGTCGCGCAGGTAGCCGTGGCCGAAGTAGAGGCCGGCCGACTGCCTGTACTCGCCCAGCTTCAACAGATACCGCGGCTGCAGCGGGTTCCAAGCCGCCGCTGACTCCGCTGCGCTCACAGCGCCCCGGATGTCCCCGGCGCGGGCTTTGTCGGCCGCGCTGCCGGCGTTCCAGTCGGCCACGAACAGCATGAGCGCGAACGCCACCAGAGCTAAGGCAGCGGCGCCCGCCGACGCCGGCCCGGCGCGGCTGGACCAGGAGGGCGCTACGCCTCGAACCTCTACGTCCGCCGGTTTCGCCGCGGCCAGCCCGGCCAGGGCCCCCATCAGAACCCACGGTATCCAGCCGGTCATGGACTCGCCGTACGAGAAGAACACGGCTCCGTAGTAGCCCACCAACGCCGCCAGCATGAAACCGATCTGCCTGCGCCTCTGCCCATCGGCCAGGGGCATGGCCTTCAGAGAGACGTAGACAACGGAACCCACCAGCGCGCCCCACACAAGGAGGCCAAGGGCGCCTTGCCCCACCGCGATATCGAGAAGGAAGTTGTGACTGCTCTCCGGCCGGACGTTCTTGGTGCCGTAGCCGCGCAGGTCAGGCTCGCGGTACTCGGCGAACAGGGTCGAAAAGGCGTCGGGGCCAGCGCCGAGAACCGGCCTGTCGGCGAACATCTCCAGCGCCATGCCCCAGAGGCCAAGGCGCTCGTCCACGGATTCCTCGCTGAACTCCGTCGGCGAGCCGACGCGCTCGGCGGCCCGCGTTGCTGCCTCTCTGGCCGGCGGCAGGGCCAGGATTGCGGCCGACAGCGCCAGAAGCGCGGCGACACCGGCGAGAGCGGTTTTGGAGGCGGGAATCCGCCGCAGCCAGAGCACGGCCAGCACTCCAAGCGCCGCTGCCGTTCCGACCCACGCGCCCCGGCTGAGGGTGAGCAGCAGGGTGGCGAGCATCAGGAGAATCCCGGCGGCCAGCAAACGGCGCCACCAGCCGCTCAGATCGCTCCACAGCGCAGCGGCAGCGAAGCCGACCACTACTACTTCGATGCCCAGGACGTTGGGCTGGCCGAAGGCGCCGCCCACGCGGCCGGCCGGCAGCTCCTGCCACGTCACCCAGTCGAGTCCCAGCTTCTGGATCACGGCGTAGACAGCCGAAAGGCCCCCGCCCAAAGCCACACCGGCCAAGAGGACGCTCGCGCTCCGAGCGCGGGCCACGGCGGCGAGTGCCGCGAGCATCAGCAGCGCGTACGCGGCAAGGGGCAACAGGCCGTGGTACCGCTTGTATTCGCCGAGCAGGCTTCCCATGGGGTCGACGCCGGCGCCTGCGGTGACCGCTGCGACAAGAACGAACGCCGCCAGGGCCATAGCGGGCCATCGAGCCTGTCTCCAGTCCACGCCGCGCCAGGCGTCAGTGAGCGTGGCCAAGCCGATGGCTACGCCCGTTAGAAGGCTGGCGCCGGCCAGTCGCGGCAGAATGACTTCGTCTTCCAGCGGGCTCCAGACAAAGAGAGGCAGTCCTGCAGCCAGCAGGGCAAGGACGTACTGCGGCGAAAGAGGACTTATGCCGAAGCGATTGCGGGCGTCCCATGGTAGGGCGCCGGTACCCCTCGTCGGGCGGGGAGCCGCGCGGCTGCCAGGGCCGCGGCGGGGTAAGGACGGGCCTCCAGGTTTCCCGGAGGCCCGTCCTCTAGATTTACGACTCACCTATCAGCCCTGCGGCGAACCAGAGCGCCCGCCGCGATGATGGAAGCCGCCGCAACGCCGCCGACCAGGAAGGCCCACATCGGCAGAGCGGAGCGGCCGGACACGGTCACGTCGCCTGACTCGGGCAGGTTTACCCGGCCCGCAGGGGCGCCGGTGGGAGGCGCAGCCTGCTGTCCACCCGAAGGAGCGGGCGGCGGCGCCACTACGCCGGCAGGAGCCCCCTCGCCGCACTTGACGAGGATGCTTCCCCTGAGGGTGCCCGCGGTCACGAGCACAGGCACACCCGACCCCGCGTTGGCCAGCGGAGTTATCTGGCTCGTGGCGAGCCCTTCCGCGTTGGTCGTCGCATTGACCGGGTTCGCTGTGCCGAGAACCTGCACATCGAACCGAACTTTCGTACCGCTGGCCACCGGGTTTCCCTCGATGTCCGTCACAGTGGCGGTGACTTTGGACGACGAGGCTCCATCACAGGCGATCACCTCGGGCTCGGCCTTAAGAGCCAGGTTGGCGGGCACGCCCTTCACCGTGAACTCGAACAGACCAGTGTCCTGCTCGGCGGACGGGTCGAGCACTGCACCCGTGCCTCCCCTGCCCTGGGTCTGAGTGATGTCCGCAACGACATTGACCTTGCCCGGCTTCTCGGTCCCGCAAATCAGGTTCGGGGCGCCGAAACCGAAGGAGCCAAGGTCGATGGTCGGCGTCAGAGGCGCCGCCATAATCGCCTTCTCGTTGTCATCGGTGTCCCACAGGACGAAGGCGCCTGTGATAGCCACACCGTCGCTGTCCTTGACGATGCCCAGGACGACGGAGCGCTCGGCAGTCGCATTTGCGGCAAGGATGGCCTTGGCGGTCGTAGCGAGCGGGCACTCGTTCTCGTCGCCAAAGTCGTCATCGCCGTTCCAGTCCATAACCCCGTTCTGAATGGTGTCCTCCAGCGTGAGGAAGCTCACCGAGTCGGGCTCGCCAACGATGCGGAAGGGCATCGTGACCTTGTTTGCGGCCTTCTCCTCTTTAGTCACGCCCTGCGTGACCGTGACGACAAACTCGCCGCGGTCGGGCACGTACGATCCCCAGCGGCCGCGGAGAAGAATGGCGACGACGCCGTCGCCGGCCACGCCGTCGGCGTCGCAGTCCTCGTCCTCGGTTTCCGTGTCGCACACGTACTCGTCATCCACGGGATCGATGCCCGGGAACTGCGGGTTATCCGGCGGCGCCGATCCCGCGGGCACGAACCTGCCCATCTGGGTCTCGAAGGTCACCGGGTCATCGTCCGGCACGAAGGCGACTATCCATAAGCCGCCGTTCAGGGACGGGCTGTCATCGCCCTGATGGATCTGGTTGCCGTCGAGGTCGATGCCGGCGAAGTCGTCAGGCTCCACCCTGCCGTCACCATCACCGTGCAAATCAGCGAGGCCCACGATTTGGGACTGTGTGTGCATCTGGCCGCACTTCAGCGCGTCGACCATGGACGCGCCCGGCTTCGTAGACGTCAGCACTGTGCAGATCACGGGCGACAGGCCAAGTAGCTCGATGTCCCCGAAGTCCTCTGGTTCGGCCGTTGGCGTTTCCTCCTGAGCGGTGACGCCTCCCGTGGGGCCGGCAAGGATCCCGCCAGCCAACACGATTCCCGCCCCCAGGGCGAGCAACGCCGCTAAGATTCGTCTGCTCATCGGCGACAGTCTCCTCCATCCCACTGGTACGCGGCGGGGTTGCTCAAGTTGTGGCGGGGGAGACGACAGGGACTTCCGGGCCGGCGAGGATGGCCCGGCAGGCCACTACTTTACAATATCCAGACCGATATTGCCTACCCCCGGTGGTGGCCCGACGGGGCCAACCGCCAAATGAAAGAACGTCTGGTGCGGCCCGCTGTTGCGCCCCTGACGGGACAGGCGCCATCCAGGCGCTAGGGACCAGCAGTTGGCGAGCCGTACGGCCGGTACGGGTCGCGGTGCTCAAACGGGACCTCGAATTCCGCCGGGCGGAATGTCGAAAGAACGCGCTCGAACAGGTCGGCGTACCTATTCCTGGTACCCTGGCCAAAGCCCTGAAGGACAACGCGCCAGCCGCAGGGCTTGCTCACAAAGTAGACTGCTCGCTGCTCAACCGGGGCCGTTATGAAGTCCAGTTCGTAGTCGACTTGCGTCGCCGGGACGCCGAGCACTTCTCTTTCAACCGACCTGCTGGCGTCGTAGGATCCGCCCAACGAGGTCACAACGGCCTGGTCCTGCCACATCATTTGTTCCACTGTCGCATCAACGGTGCAGCGAACCTGAAAGACAACCTCTCGACCGCCATTCTTCATAAGGACGTAGCGTCGTGCGAATCCGCCAGGCAGAGGTTGATTCTCAAAGACCCAGCCCTTGGGCACGCCTATGGTGTAGCTGTCCAATGCGCCGGTGTCTTCTTCCAGTTCGACGGAGTCGGCGTCAACCGGAGTTCCCTGGGAAACCAAGGGGGTAATGGCCTCAGGACCGGCGGGCTGGCCGTCACCGGGATTCTCGCTCGTCGCTTCATCCGAGCCGCAGGCGCTCAGGGCGGCTGCCAGCAGCGTCATGCCCGCGGCAACGGTACACCAGATCGCGGTTCTCGCCAGCTTCACAACGGCCCTCCTCCGCAAGCCCGCCGCGCGGGAGTATAGCGATGGCCTTACGTCGAGTAAAGCGGCCATCGCCCGGTTGCCCCTCCGGGCGCCGCGGGCAACACCCATTCCCCGACCCCTTGGCGCGCGACGCTTTGACAGCGTGAGGCCGTTATGGTACCTTCGCACCGCTTCGCCAGCGAGAAGTTTCCCCGCCATAGCGTCAGACATAAGGTCCGGGGGGAGCCGGTAAGGCTCCCCCTTGTCTTTGAACAGGGCCATGCGTGTAATCCGGATGCCGGCCGCACGTTGTCCCTATTGGAGAAGATTCGCGCCGTCGCCGACGCGCGGGAGGGATACCGCGCGCCTTTCTTGTCAGGGACGCTAGGCCCCGTCGAGGCAGGCCCTTGCGCGTACGATCCACCCGGCGCCCCACCAGCACGCGAGGAGTCGCCCGGCCACGCTTCGCCAGGTCTATCCCACGCACCCTGTTTGCCCTCACGGCCGCTGCCATCCTCCTTACGGTTGCGCTCTCGGCCCGCCAGCAACTCCTGGCGTCGGCCCCGCCCGGCGAGTGGTGGGACCTCGCGTACGCCTACCGGCAGAACGTCGCCGTCACCACCAGCGCCGTGAGCCAGCCCGGAGGCTACGCCGGCTACACCGCCCAGGTCTCGGTCGACACCGCCGCCCTCGTCACAGCGGCGAAGCTCCAGGCTGGTTGCGATGACCTACGGGCCCTCTGGTGGAACGGCTCCGGGTGGCAGGAACTCGACCGCATAGTCGACCGCTGCAACACGGCCTCCTCCACGGTCTGGTTCCAGCTCCAGACCGACATCGCCCCCTCGTCCTCCGACGACAACTACTACCTGTACTACGGCAACCCGGCCGCCGGAGCGCCGCCCGCCGACGGCGCCAGCGTCTTCGCCGCCTACGACGGCTTCGACGACGGCTCCCTCGACCCGGCGTGGACGGCCCTTCGCCCGCCGTCGTCGTGGTCCGAGAGCGCTGGCACGCTGAACGTAACGATGGACACCGGCATCGACCTCGCCGGCGGGACGAACTCGGCCCCGGTCTTCTACCGGCCGGCGCCCGCAGGCAGCTACGAGGTTCGCGCCACGCAGTCCGGCACTCCGGCCGACGTCGGCCAGAAGGGCGGCCTGCTGGCGTACCAGGGCGACGACGACTACTTCGCTCTGTTCCACGAGGGCCTGGGCTCAGGCGAGGGCCTGAACGTGGAGACTGAGATCGGCGGCGTCACCACAACCGACCAGTCGGCATGGAGCGGCGATCCCGTGGTTCTGCGCCTGCTCAACGACGGTGGCACGTACTCGGCGGCCACATCTACAGACGGAGGCGCGACGTTCTCGGCCGCCGGGGCGCCTCAGGCGCTATCGTTCTCTGGGGAGGCGCTGGCGCTGACGGCGTATTCGACGGGCGCTACGGGCACGGCCTACGCCTTCGACGAATTCCGCGCTCGCCGGTACGTCTCGCCCGAACCCTCGGCCGTCGCCGGGCTCGAGGAGACGCCACCAGCGCCCACGCCGACCGACACGCCGACGGATACCCCGACCCACACGTCGACGAGCACGCC
>JBBITS010000107.1:5224-8637 GCA_037440665.1 Chloroflexota bacterium | reverse complement strand
CCGCCATCGAGCAGCCGGCGGCCAGGTCGGGCAGCACCACCCGCTGGTCGGCGGTGGTGAGGATGTCGGCGCTCTCGGCCATGAAGTGCACGCCGCAGAAGACGATGTACTCCGACTCCGGGTGCTGCGCGGCGTACTGCGCCAGTTTGAACGAGTCGCCCTTGATGTCGGCAAACTGGATGATGTCCTCGCGCTGGTAGTGGTGGCCGAGGACGATGGCCCGGGTTCCCAGCTTCGCCCTCGCCTCCCGGATGCGGGCCACCAGCGTCGCGCCGTCGAGGTCCCAGTACTCCCGCGGTATGTCCTGCTGCCAGTACGCGAACGCCCGCTCCTTCGACAGAGGCACCGTCGCCGTGCTGTCGCTCTCGCAGGCGATTCCGGGCAGGAGGCCGTCCTGCGGGCGCTGGACCTCAACCGTCACGCTAGTCATAGGCTACGACCCCTCCACTGGCCCGCCGCCTCCTGGCGAGAAAGGTTAGTGTCACATCAACACTAACCTAACACAAACGACATCAGGAAGTCAACCGGCTACACCAGCGTGTGCTCGCGGGCGGCGAAGGCATAAAGCTGCGCCGGCCGGTGCGCTCCCTCCCGGCGGGTCCTCCCGATCGGGCGAACCAAGCCGAGGGACGTCACCCGCTTGCGGAAGTTCCGTTTGTCTAACTGCCGCCCGAGGATGCACTCGTACACCGTCTGAAGTTCCGTCAGCGTGAACTCGTCCGGCAGCAGACTGTAAGTGACGTTGGCGTACTGCAGCTTGGCCTGGAGACGGCCCAGAGCGTACGCCACCACCCGATTGTTGTCGAAGGCCAGCTCAGGCAGGTCGCGCACGCTGAACCACGCCGGCTGCCACTCGCTGCCCTCGCGCAGGCGAACCAGCTCGTGGTTCACCAGAGCGAAGTAGGTCACGGCGACCGCCGGACGCGCCGTCCCGTGGTCGAGATCACCGAAGGTGTAGAGCTGCTCCAGGTACACGTCGCGCACACCAGTCTCGTCGACCAGCTTGCGCGTCGCGGCGCCGTCGAGCGACTCCCCGGGCTGCAGGACGCCGCCAGGCAGCGCCCAGCGATCGCGATAGGGCTCGGCCGCACGGCGGATGAGCAGGACTCTGAGACTGCCCTCGTCGACGGTGAAGATGACCACCAGGACAGCGACGACAGGCGGCGCGACGTCGTTCACGTGAGCGCTCCTGCGGCGACGAACCGGACGCTACCGGCGAGCGAGTGCGAGCGCCTCTCCCTGAAGCGACCACGCCGTGGCCGAGGTGATACGCACGCTCGCCAGCTCGCCAATGACGGCGTCGCCCTCGAAGTGCACGAGCTTGTTGGACCGCGTGCGCCCGTTCCAGCGACCATCCCGCCGCGACTCCACCAGCACTTCCTGCACGGACCCCACCAGCGCGGAATTGATCTCCGCCGCGATGCGCGCCTCGAGATGTTCCACTACGTGCAGACGGCGCATCTTCTCGCCAGCGGGCACGTCGTCGGTCAGCTTCCGGCTGGCGATCGTGCCCGGACGTACGGAGTACGCCGCCACGTGGACTTTGTCGAACCGGAGGCGCTCCAGCAGATCCACCGTCGCCTGGAACTCGGCCTCCGTCTCTCCGCAGAAGCCGACGATGACGTCTGTGGTTATGGCGGCGTCCGGCATCAGCTCGCGGATCGTCTCGACCCTGCTCTCGTACTCCTCGACCGTGTAGCCGCGGCGCATGCGCTCGAGCGTCGCGTTGTGGCCGGCCTGCACTGGGATGTTGAAATACTCGCAGACCTTGGGCAGGTCGCGCACCGCCTCGACGATGCGGCGCGTCATGTCTCGCGGGTACGAGGTCAGAAAGCGCAGGCGCAGCAGGCCCGGCGTGTCGTGAATGGCGGTCATGAGGTCAGCCAGGTCGGCGCGGCCGGGCAGGTCGTGGCCATACGCCTCGATGGTCTGACCCAGCAGCGTCACCTCGCGCACACCCCGCGCGCACAGGTGCTCGACCTCACGTCTGACATCCTCGATGGTCCGGCTGCGCTCGCGGCCGCGCCGGTAGGGCACGATGCAGTACGCGCAGAACTTGTCGCAGCCGTGGATCACGGGGACGAACGCGGTCACCGAATCGGGCGCGGCGTAGGTCGATGGCCAGAACTCGCCGCCCGTGTCCTCGATCCCGACGGCGCGGAGGATGGGCTCGAACTGCTGGGGCCGGGCGAAGACGTCGACAAAGGGGAAGCGGCGATCGAGGTCGCCCGGGCGCGCGCCGACCATGCAGCCCATGACGGCTATCTTGAAGTCGCGGCCAAGCCTCTTCCTCTTCTTCAGGGCGCCAAGCCTGCTGATGGCGCGCTGCTCAGCGTGGTCGCGCACCGAGCAGGTATTCAGCACCACGAGGTCCGCATCCTCGGCGCGCGGCGCGGCCACGAAGCCCAGGCGCTCCAGGCCCGCCGCCAGCTTCTGCGAGTCGGCCTGGTTCATCTGGCAGCCGACCGTCCAGATGTGATAACGCATCTTCCGTCTTCCCGTCGCGAACGTGGTTCAGTATACGGGCGGTCCCAGAAAGCGGAACAGGCGGCGCTTTGTAGGGCCTTGTCCAGGGCCGGTATACTTCTTTTGCCGCGGAGGGATCGCATAGTGGTCTAGTGCGGCCGCCTGCTAAGCGGTTACCTCGGGAAACCGGGGTCATGGGTTCGAATCCCATTCCCTCCGCCACCTCTCATCGCCACGGCCGCAGCCCCGCTTCGCGGGGCCTTCTCTTGCCCCTTCACCCTCCAGCCAGCCACTCAGTGCCAGATTTTCACGAAAATCCGCCCCGAACCCCCTTGACAACGTGCTGGCATTATGCCAGCATTGGGCAGTCAGAGCGTAGGCGAGGAGCCAGCAGAATGGCCGAGTTCAAGACCGATTCCGTTTTCGAAGCCCTCAGGCGCCCCCTCGACCTCGTCGAGGACCCCTCGCGCCGCCAGGCCTTCGAGCGCTACGTAGAGGCTGCCCGCATCCCCATCGAGCGCGCCATCTTCGACCTCCTCTCGATCCTGGTGGATAGCGTCAACGAGAAGATCGCCGACGCCTACCAGGTCCGCCTGAACTACCGCCCCGGTGGCCTCGAAGTGGACGTCCAGCCCGTGGCCGCGAAGCCCGGCGGCGAGGAGCGGAGCTGGTTTACCACCGAGGGCGAGGTCGAGAAGGTCACCATCCGCATCCCCGCTGAACTGAAGGAACTCATCGTCCAGGCCTCGTCGCAGGCCGGGACGTCGCTCAATAGCTGGTTCATCCGCACCCTGGCGCGCACGCTGCGCGACCTGGAGGAACGGCCCCAGCCGCAACCTCCGCACAGGCCTCACGGGCCTCACCGGCGCGGGCCGGGCGCCCGCCTCAGCGGATGGATGGGAGGGGAGTAGCCAGAGGCGCCAGCCCGCGCCCACGGAGGACACCAT
>JBBITS010000107.1:0-5197 GCA_037440665.1 Chloroflexota bacterium | reverse complement strand
GTCTACGAACTGCTGGCGGAACAGCGCGCGACCGAAGCGCAGATCGACGCCGATCGCGCCTCCAGCCGGCATTTGGCGCAGGCTTACGCCCTCGCGGACCTCCACCGCGGCGGCGTTCGCGCCGTCCTGGCCCGCATCTTGACGGGCGCCGCGCTCCGCCTGGACCGCCGCGCAGCGGTCGCGCGGTTGAGCGCCCACCGGGCACTGTAGATGCGCGAACGATGGCGAGCGGGTCTGCCCGGTGAGAGACGAGCGGCGGCAAGGCTTTCGGTCAGGGTACGCCCCCGGCCTGGCGAGGAGGCTTACTTGGTGCGACTGACGCTCTTCATCATCACACTCCTGCTGGCCGTGGACGCCACCCAGCCCAGCGGCCCCTGGCTGGTCACCATCGCCGTACTCTCCGGCCTGACGATGATGGGCGGGCGAGAGCGGCACGCCACCAGCATCGCCATCTTCGTCATCGCCCTCCTCATGCTCACCGACACAGTGGAATGGCGCGACGGATGGTTCATCGCCATGGCGGCGCTGGCCGGCGCCGGCCTGGCCCTGAAGCAGCTCGATCGCGCCCGCGGGTTCCAGCGCTGGCGCCGCCGCTGGATCGAATGGAGCGGCTTCGACTAGGACTGGCGGAGCGACTGACGCCCGGAGCGCAAGGCCATGCTTGAGTACATCCGAACGGCGAACCTCGAATTTAATACTGGCGACACCTGCCGACTGCAGGTCGACATCCACGCCGGCGCCGTCGTCGTAGAGGGGCGCGACACGAACAAGACGACGCTTCAAGTCGTCGCCCACCTGTGGGAGGACAGCGCCGCCGACGCCGACGACACCATGGAGCGCATCCTGCGCGGCATCCGGAGCGAGAACAGCGGCGTTCGAGTCGAGATCCCGCACCTGAGCCGCGCCGGGCCTTGGTTCCTGTTCGGGCGCGGCTCCCGGGTCGACATCCACGTCGTCGCGCCGCGCCGGACGAAGGCCCGCATCGCCAGCCGCAGCGGCCGCGTCGAGGTCGTGCGCGTCGAGGGCCCCGTCGAGATCGACCAGCGCTCGGGGCGCACGACATTGACCGACATCGGCGCCGACTCCGCCGTCTTCTCCCGCAGCGGCGCGGTGGAGATCGAGCGCGTCCGCGGCGACCTGAAGGTCGGTTCCCGTACCGGCAAGGTCACCGTGCGCGAGGTCGAGGGCGACGTCACCATCGAATCGCGCACCGGGGCAGTGCAGGTCGAGCGCGTACGCGGCGACCTGAGCATCGGCTCCCACACCGGACGTCTGACGGCCGAGCGGATCGGCGGCGACCTCGAGATCGAGAACAAAACAGGCGCCGTGCACGTCGAGGACATCGGCGGCAAGGCGGAAATCCAGGGGCATAGCGGCAGAGTTCACTACAGAGGCGCGGTCAAGGCCGACATCGATATCCGCGTCACCGTCGGCGCCATCCACCTCGATGTGGACCCCGACAGCCCGTTCTTCATCGACGCGGAGACGACAACCGGCGCGATTACGTCGGAGCTGCAGCCTCGGCGCGACGGCGCGCCGCCTGCGGACGCGCCACGCGTGCGTCTGCGCACTACCACCGGCGCCATCAGGATCGGACGGCTATCACGGCTGTAACGGGACCGCCAGCGCGCGGGACCTGCCGCCGCCGGAGGCGGCAAGGAGGGGCATCGATGCCCGTGCAAGCACCATCCATCGACCGCGCGCTGGCGCAAGCCGGCGACCTCATCATCGACGTCATGAACCGCAACACCCTGCCCGGCCTCGCCGTGGGCGTCGTGGCCGGCAGCGAGCTGGTGTACGCCCACGGCTTCGGCCTGGCCGACATCAGCGGCGGGCGCGAGGTTACGCCCGACACGGTGTTCCGCATCGGCTCCATCTCCAAGACCTTCACGGCCATCGGCCTGATGCAGCTCTGGGAGCAGGGCCGGTTCGGCCTCGACGACCCGGTGAACGACTACCTGAAGGCGTTCAAGGTGGAGCACCCGGACCCGTCGGCGCCGCCCGTCACCTTCCGCCACCTGCTGACCCACACGGCGGGCATCGGCGAGGCGCCCTCGCTGCGGACGCTGCTGAACTTCCGCAACGTGTTCGGCCTCGCCGCGCGCGAGGGCGAGACGGTCCCGCCGCTGGGCGAGTACTACGGCGGCCTGCTCCGGACCGAGGTCTACCCTGGAGCGAAGTGGGCCTACGCCAACCACGGCTTCGCCACGCTGGGGCAACTCATCGAGGACATCAGCGGCCAGCCCTTCGAGTCGTACATGCTCGAGCGCGTGTTCAGGCCGCTGGGCATGAACAAGACCGACTTCCTGCGCAGCGAGCGCGTCCGCAGCCAGCTCGCCGCCGGCTACCAGATCAAGAAGGGCCTGCTGGAGCCCGTGAAGTATATGGAGATCGCGGTGCGCGCCGCCGGATCGATGTTCTCCAGCGTGAACGAGATGGCGAAGTACGTGGCCGCGCTGCTGAACGGCGGCGCCAACGAGAGCGGCTCGGTCCTCCGCCCCGACACACTGGCCATGATGATGGAGCCTCACTACCAGATCGACCCACGGCTCACGGCCATCGGCCTCGCCTTCTGGATCGACCGCGTGGGCGATCATCGCGTCGTCTCGCACGGGGGCGGCTGGCCCGGCTTCACGTCGTCGATGGCTGTCGCGCCCGACGACGGCGTCGGCATCGTCGTCTTCACCAATGCGACGACGCTGCTAGCGCCCCATTCGGTCGCTCTGGGCCTCCTGCGGCGCATTCTCGACGTACCCGATCCCGCGACGCAGTTGCCGCGCCCAGGACTCCTGGAGCGTCCTCACGTCTGGCGTGAACTCGTGGGCTCGTACGGACCAAAGCCCGGGCTTCTGACCAACGCCCGCATCTGGATGATGTTCGGCGGCGAGGCCGAGGTCGTCGTCAGGGACCATCGGCTGGCCATCCGCGCGCTGACCGGCCCCCTGCGCAAGGGCCTGCCCCTGTACCAGGTGAACGGACCCGACGCTCTCGCTTTCGAGACGGTGTTCGAAGGCGAAGCCATCCCCGTGGTGTTCCAGCCCGACGCCACAGGCCGCATCGAGTGCCTGTGCATCGGCGGGATGGGGCCGCAGACGCTGTACAAGCGCTCACGGTTCGAAAGCGTGAAGTTCCGGGCGCAGGTGGCGCTGGGCTCGGCAGCCGTTGCGGCGCTCTGGGCCGCCAGGCGCTGCCGCAGACGGGAGGAGCGTGAACATGACTAGCCTGTCGCCATCGCCCGCCGGTCTGGCTGAACGACCGGATGCCGCGCCGGCCATCGACGTCAGCCGCATCGTCAAGCGCTACCGCACAGGCACGCTGGCCAACGACAGCATAACCCTGCGCGTGCCCAACGGTACGACGCTGGGCCTCCTCGGCCGCAATGGCGCGGGCAAGACGACCCTTATTCGCCAGATCACCGGCGAGCTGCAGCCTACGTCCGGCTCCATCCACGTCATGGGCGTCGACGTCGTGCGCGAGCACCGGCGAGCGCGGGCGCTCATGGGCGTCGTGCCCCAGGAGGTCGAGCCGTACGAGGAGCTGACGCCTCCCGAGCAACTGGCGGTTTTCGGCCGGCTGCGCGGCCTCGGCTGGCGAGAGGCAAAGCGCCGCGCCGAAGGCCTGATCGACACGCTTGGCCTCGGTGCATACGCGAAGACCGTCGCCCGCGACCTGTCGGGCGGACTCAAGCGCAAGCTGCTCGTGGGCATCGCACTCATCGGCGACCCGCCGGTGCTGGCGCTCGACGAGCCGACGACTGGCCTCGACCCCCACGCGCGCCGCGAGGTCTGGGCCGTACTGCGCGACCTGCGCGGGCGCGGGCGCACCATCCTCATCACCACGCACTACATGGACGAGGCCGAAGAGCTGTGCGACGAGGTGGCCGTCATCAACTACGGGCGCATCTACGCGCAGGGAACCGTCGACCAACTGCGCGCGCAATGCCGCAACCGCTACAAGGCGTCCTACGACAACGGCGAGGGACGCGCAGCCGTCGTCGGCCAATCATCCGAGGAGGTGCTGGCCGAGCTGCGACGGCGCGGCGTCGACGAGTTCCATCTTTCGAAGACCAGCCTGGAGGACGTCTACCTCGAACTCACCGCCGAGAGCCTGGAGGTGTAGCCGATGCCGAAGTTCGCGAGCGACGCCCTGGTCGTCTGGCAGATGCAGCTCATCAAGATCCGTCGCTGGCTGCCCATCTACGTCTTCTCCATCATCATCGTGCCCATCGGCACCCTGCTCTTCGCCAAGGCGCTCATCCCAGGGGGCATGAGCACGCCGGAGGTGGAGACGCGTCTGATGACCGGCTCGCTTGTGTTCGGCATCGGCATCATGACGGTGAACAACATGGCGCAGATCTTCCTGTGGGAGCGCTTCCGGGGCATGCTCAAGCTCGTCATCACGTCGCCCGTGCATCCCATGTCCTACGCATCGGGCATCATCCTCTACGCGCTGACGCAGGGGATGTTCACCGCCGCCGTCGTGCTGTGCTTCGCCCCCTTGCTGGGAATACACGTAGAGCTGAGCCTCTGGCTGCTGCCCGTGCTCGCGCTGACGTCGCTGTCGCTGACCGGCCTGGGGATCATGATCGCCACCTGGTCGCCGCGGATGGAAATCGGGAACATCCTGGCCAACAGCGTCGGCATCATGGCCGGGCTGCTGTCGCCCATCTACTACCCCATCCAGCGGCTTCCGGACTGGCTCCAGTGGGTGGTGCGCGCGTCGCCTTACACCCACGCGGGCGAGGCTGTGGACGACATCCTGTCGGGGCGCGGCGGCTTTGTGCAGGAGACGCTGATCCTCTTCGCGCTCACGGTCCTCGGCCTGACCATCGGCGTCGCCGGCCTGCGCTGGCGCGAACGGTAGGGCGCGCTTTCGACGCACGCACGCCGATCGGCTAACAGCCATCAGTTAGAGCTTCTGACTCCCGCCAATAGTGTTGATTTTCTTCATGCTTCGCCTCTTGACAATGCTCTAGCCCGATGTATGATCGCCTTCGAGCGTGAAGACAGCGCAGCGCCTCCAGCAGGCGCCATCGCGGCAGGAGAGGGCTGAACGCCATCTCCGCTCTCGGCTTCTGACCAGCGCTGTCAGGCTCGCCTAGCCGCGCCGCGAGCACCCTTGCCTTGTCGGAATACAGCGCATGAAAGGTCGCGTCTCTAGACTGCTGTAAATTCCGGCGGGCAGTCCCTGCGGTTTC
>JBBITS010000106.1:4953-8849 GCA_037440665.1 Chloroflexota bacterium | reverse complement strand
CCTCGCGGCGCGCGCCCGCCAGCGGCACGGCGGCAAAGGCCCGCTCGCCGTCGAGCGTCAGCGGCGCCAGCGCGAAGCCCGCCGTCGCGCCGAAGGGCACGAGCGGCAGAACGCCGTTGAGCTTCCCTCCCGACGCCGTGAGCGGCGGCGCGCCTGCCGCGCCGTTGGACGGCGCGCGGCCGCGTCTACGGGTGGATTCACTGACCGTGTAAAGCTGTTCGCCTGAGACGAGCCGCGCCAGGTGGTCGCGCGCTTCCTTCGCGCCGCTGCCAGCCAGCAGGTCGGCGGCGATGTTGCTGACGGCCACCGGCGCGGGCACGGCCGCGTAGCCGAACTCGTCGACCACAGCGGCCGCCTCCAGAAGCGAGGCACCGCCGCCGCCGGCAGCCTCCGGCGCCAGCAGTCCCAGCCAGCCCAGCTCGGCCAGCTCCTTTAGATCCCGCTCGGTGAGCTGTTCCTGCCCCTTTTCGATGGCGTAGAGACGTTCCCACGGGTACGTCTTCGCCAGATACGACCGCGCCGTGTCCCGAAGGAGCTTCTGGGTTTCCGAGTCGCTGAATCTCATCACTTACCTCGGCAATCCCAGGCCGTGGGTGGCCATGATGTCCCGCTGGATGTCGTTGCTGCCGCCGCCGAACAAGCCCACCGCGCCGCCTCGTAGCTGCGCTTCCAGGGCGCGCCCGGCGCTGTCCAGATGCACACCCGGCGAGCCCCGGCGGATAAGACCCCTGTTGCTCAGCATCTGCAGCGCGTCCGCGCACAGCTTGAGCCGCATCTCGTTCGACACGACCTTCAGCAGCGACGCCTCGTACACCGGTATCTCGCCGTTGGCCACCATCGCCGCCGTCTTCACGTCCATCACCTTCAGAACGTTGAGGTCCGCCGCCATGCCGGCCAGCGTTACCCGCGTCCACTCCTCGTCTTCGCGTATGCCCTCCTCGCGGAACGCCCGGCAGAGGGAGTGGAAAATCCGCTCGATCTCTGCGACCGGGCTGATGGCCACGCGCTCGAAGTCGAGCTGCGTCGTCATGTAGTACCAGCCGCGGTTCTCCTCGCCCACGCGCGCCGAGACAGGCACGCGCACGTTGTCGTAGAAGGTGATGTTCGTCCGTCCTCCCGCCATCGTGTGGAACGGGCGTATCTCTATGCCCTCCGACTTCAGGGAGACGATGAGGAGAGAGATGCCACGGTGCTTCGGCGCGTCGGGGTCCGTGCGCACAGCCAGCCAGACGTAGTGAGCGTTCTCGGCACCGCTGGTGAACATCTTCTGGCCGTTGACGACGTAGTAGTCGCCGTCGCGGACGGCGCGGGTCTTGAGCGACGCCAGGTCTGTTCCCGCTTCCGGCTCGGTGTAGCCGATGGCGAACTCGACTTCGGCCCGCAGGATCTTGGGCAGGAACTCCCTCTTCTGCTCCTCGCTGCCGACCTTCGCCAGCGCCGGGCCGACCGTGTTCAGCGTCACCACCGGCACCGGCAGGCCCCGGTACGACATCTCGTAGTTGAACACGTGGAGGTAGAGAGCCGACTTTCCGCCGCCGCCGTACTCCTTCGGCCACCCCAGGCCCAGGTAGCCGTCGGCGCCGAGTCTCCGCCAGAACTCCCTGGTCCGGGCGCCGCCGCCCTCGCCGCCGCCCTGTATCTCCTGCAGCAACTCCGGCGTCACCACCGAATCCAGGTAGCGCCTGAACTCCTGACGGAAGGCTTCGACCTCTGCTGGATACGCGAAGTCCATCTATCTCACCGCCTCGACTACCGCTCACACCGCTCTGGAAGAACCGGGCCTCCAGGATCGCGCTGTCATGACGCTGTGACATTCACAGGAAGCTGTACGGTGAGCGCGACGCCCGTCGTCGGTCCGTCCTCGGTCGCGAACGTCACGTCAGCCTCGACGAGCCTGCAGCCGTTCGACTCCCGCGTGTTCGTGACAGCTCCCTCGGCCGTCAGCGTCCGCCCGACGTAGTTGGGCGCGCGCATGGCGATCTCGATCTTGCGGATGAACGCGTCGTTGCCAAACCACTCGGCCGCCACGCGCCCGGCGAACGCCTGCAGGAACATGGTGTTGAAGAAGATGCCCTTGACCCCGTTGTCCAGGCAGAACTTCTCGTCGTGGTGGAACGGGTAGTAGTCCCTCGTTCCCGCCACCGCCTGAACCGCCCGCCTGAGCGTCAGCGGAAGGCTGATCGGGTCGAGCCTGTCGCCTGCTTTCCATTCCCGCGTCATTCGCTGCCTCCCGCCGGGTGAGGCTTGTACGTGAAGAGCGTGAACGAGTGGGTGCCAACCACCTGCCCGTACTGATTGCGAAACGTGTCCACCGACGTCATGAAGTGCCCGACGCCGAGACGCGTGGTCTTCTCCTCGCTAATAGAGGCGAGGTGACTAGTGACCGTCAGCGTGTCGCCGTAACGCAGCGGCATGAAGTACTCCTCGACGGCGTTTACGGCGATGGTGGTCGTGCAACCCTCCAGTTGCAGACGCGACGTCGGCCGGTCGGTCTTGACCTCCGGCCACACCGGCGTCATGCCCCACGTGTTCAGCATCGTGGGCGGCGAAAAGACGCCCTGCAGCCACGTCGAGCGCGCGTACGCCTCGTCGAAGTAGATGGGATTGGCGTCCTCGACCATCTCGCACCAGCGCAGGGCCATGATGCGGTCTATCGGCTGTGGCAGCGCCCTGGGTTCGCTCTCCTGACCGATGAGGGCTCGTTCTTTATCAGTGATGACCGGAATGGCAGACCTCCTTGTAGCGCTCTACACAGTGCGGGCAGCGCCGGGGCCATCGTTCGCAAGCCGCGACGCCGTACTGAACAAGCGAGCGCGCGGCGCGCTCACGGCTTCTCGATGTATCCCTGCTCCAGTATTCCGTAGGCCTCGCGATCGCCCATACGGTAGCGCGCGAAGCCGTCCTTCACCCACGTCCTGTCGAACTGGCTGTAGGCGATGGCGTAGACCTTGTCGGCAACGATGTGGTGCTCGCGCTGGCGCTCGTCGACCATGCGCAGCGTCAGGCCCAGCGCGCGCGTCCCGCCGTCGGCCGTCTGCACGTCCATCTGGACGTCGGTCAGGTTCATGACCTCCTTGCCGTCCCAGAGGCCGCCCGTGAACACCTCGATCGGGTTGTCGCCCTCGCCGACGGCCACGCGCACGGCGTTGAACCAGAAGTCCTTGCCGAACTCGCCGCTCAGGTAGAACCAGCGGTGCAGGCGATTCCAGTCGCGTTCGTCGGCCCACGTGTGGTCGCGGTGTCCGAAGCAGTCGATGGGGAGCTGCTTGCCGCCGATGGTCATCGTCCCTTTGACCGTGCCTCCGTGTTCGATATGTCCTCCCTCGCGCGGGCCCGGCGGAGGCGGCTCGGGCGTGCGGGGCGGGTACAGGAAAATCGGGCTGATCCCCGCCCACACCACGTCCATGCCGTTGGCGCCGCTCTGATAGCGCAGGCGGAAGCTCTCCAGAGGCTTCTCCCAGATGATCTCCATGTTCCCCAGCGCCAGCCGGCCCTCCTCGATGGGCGGGAACGGCGCGCGGTGATCGATAAGGCTGTGCACCACCCAGCCCTGGTGGACGAAGTGGAGGTAGATGTTGGCCTCCCCCTTGTTGGGGTGCGCCCCCACCCTCACGGTGACGCCGGTCTCGGCCTTGGGATCGTAGAACGCGAACCAGAAGCTCTCGTTCCACATGGGGGGCGTGCCGGGCTTCGGCAGATGCCGCTGATCGTCCTCCTTGACGGCCATGTGCACGCTGCTTGCCATCAGAGCCTCCTTCTCAATGCGCCCCGCTCCCGGCGGGCGCGCGATACCATCTACCTGCTACCCTGCGCTAGCCCGGCGGCGGAAGATTCAGCAGCGCGGCCAGCCGCCGCGTGGTGACGCTGTTCGTCGCCGCGTCGGGCTGCGGCATGGG
>JBBITS010000106.1:0-4907 GCA_037440665.1 Chloroflexota bacterium | reverse complement strand
CCGGAAGGCGGCCATGACCTCGTTGTACAGAAGGTTCTCCACCTTCCATCCCGTCAGCCCTTCGTAGCGCCGGACCGTTTCGTCCCTTCCGGCGAACCCCTCCAGACGGGCGATGCCGTTGCCTTCGCTGTGGTGCCAGTCGAGGAACAGCCACCATCCCAGGTCCGCCTCCGGGTCGCCCAGGAAGGCCATCTCCCAGTCCAGCACGCCGACGACCCGGTCGTTGCGGAAGATCATGTTGGGCAGGCGCGCGTCGCCCCAGCAGAGGGTCACGCGCTTCGGCTCGTACTGGTTCTCCCGCAGCCACTTCAGGCTGGCGTCCAGGACGGGGTTCGGTTCGCCGTCCTTCGCCCACTCGAGGAAGCGATCGTAGTAGTCGAGCTGCTCGTCGATGGGCCCCGTGCCGCCGCCAGGAACGCCGAGGAACGATAGACCGAGGCCCTTCCAGTCCACCAGGTGGATGTTGGCCAGCGTCTCGACCCCGCTCCACCACATCTTTGCCCTGCGCTCGGGCGGGGCGTCGAAGCAGACGCCCGCCATGTGGTAGAGGGGCACGTCGGGCGGGATGTCACCCTCGATGCGCTTCATGACGTAGAAGGGGCAACCGAGGACCACTGTGTCCTCTTCGACCCAGAGAGCTTCGGGGACGGGGACGGGCGTCGCTTGGAGGCTCTGCATGATGCGAGCCTGCTTCGGCAGGTCGTACTCGGGAAAGACGCGGAAGCCGCTGGGCTCGAGGCGGAAGACCAGGTTCTCGGACCGTTGCCGTCCATTCTCCTGCCACGACAGCTCGCCGAGCAGCGTCTCGTTGGAGAAACCGAGCCCCGGCCTGGTAAGCGCCGAGAGACTGACGTCCCGGGCGTCAGGCATCCTGCCCCTGATCCACTCGGTCAGGCGGGCGCGGACCGGTTCCAGGTCTTGCTGCCGCTGCTGACTTACCACGTCGTGCTCCTTGACCCGCCTCTCGACCCGGTCAGACGCGCGGACAGAGGCTTCCGGCTCGATCTGGTGAGCGATCCGATCCTCCGTCTGCCGTTGCCATTCGCTCCAGCGCGGGACTGCTGCCCGGCGCGTGTCTTCAGTCTCGCCATCTACTGGCGCGACATCGCGAACCCGTCGATGATCGGTTGGCGCTGGTCGAAGAACGGACCCATCGCCTGAGCCAGACCTTCCACCGTCCACGCCCCCTCGGTGTCGAAACTGCGGTCGACCCTTGGCGCCGCCATAACGGAGACCCTGTTGCCCCAGATGATGAACACCTGCCCCGAAACGCGTTCGGCGGCGGGCGAAGCCAGGTAGACGACCAGCGGCGTCACGTTCTCGGGAGCGAAGGCGTCGAAGCCCGACTCCGGCTTCTCGAACATGCCGCCTCCGACGCCGATGGTCATGCGCGTGCGCGCCCGCGGGCAGATGGCGTTGGCCGTCACGCCGTAGCGGGCGCACGCGCTGGCCGTCGCCAGCGTCAGCGCAGCGATGCCCGCCTTGGCGGCAGCGTAATTCGGCTGCCCGGCCGAACCGAAAAGGAACGCCTCGGAGGCCGTGTTGATGATGCGCGCGTAGACCGGTCCGTTCTGCTCCTTCGCGCGATCGCGCCAGTACGCCGTCGCCCACCGCGTCATGCAGAAGTGGCCCTTCAGGTGGACGCGGATGACGGAGTCCCAGTCCTCCTCGGACATGTTGAACACCATGCGGTCCCGCAGGAAGCCGGCGTTGTTGACCAGGATGTGCAGGTCGCCGAAAGTCCTGACGGCCGTGTCGATCAGCTTCTGCGCGTCGTCCCAGTTGGCGACGTCGCCGTAGTGGGCTACGGCCTGGCCGCCCGCGGCCGCGATCTCGTCGACCACCTGCCGGGCAGGGCTGTCGCCGCCGCCCGTGCCGTCGAGTTCGACGCCGAGATCGTTGACGACGACGCGCGCGCCCATCCGCGCCAGGTGAAGCGCCTCGGCGCGGCCGAGGCCCCGCCCCGCGCCGGTAACGATGGCGACCTTTTCATCGAGCATGCGACCTCCTTCGGCCCAGCGACGGCTACAGGCGCTCGAGCACCAGGCCGGTGCCCAGAGAGCCGCCGCAGCACATGGAAATCAGCGCCGTGCCCTTGCCCGTTCGCTCCAGCTCGTGCAGCGCCGTGGTGATCAGGCGGCTGCCCGTGGCGCCGACCGGGTGCCCGAGGGCGATCGCGCCGCCGTTGACGTTGACCTTGTTCATGTCGGGGCCGTGCACACTGGCCCACGACAAGACGACCGACGCGAACGCCTCGTTCACCTCAAAGATGTCGATGTCGGACATGGCCATGCCCGCCTTTTCGAGCACTTTGGGCGTGGCGTCGACCGGGCCGTCGAGCAGGTAGTAGGGATCGGAGCCGACCAGCACCTGGCCGCGGATCCTCGCGCGCGGCTTCAGACCCAACTCGCGGGCCTTCTCCATCGACATCCAGAGGACGGCGGCGGCGCCGTCGGAGATCTGTGACGACGTGCCGGCGGTGTGCAGGCCGCCTTCAATGACCGGCTTGAGGCCGGCCAGGCCTTCCATCGTCGTTTCCCGCAGGCCCTGATCCCTGGTCACGATCCTGGTGTCGCCCGTGGGCGTGCCGTCCTCGGCGAGGATGGGCGCCTCGACGGTCATCACCTCGCGGTCGAAGCGGCCCTCGCCCCAGGCGATCGCCGCTTTCTGCTGCGAGGCGAGGCCGAAGGCGTCGAGGTCGTTGCGCGTGAGGCCCCGGTTCTTCGCGATGCGCTCGGCGGCGTCGAACTGGCCCGCCGGCGAGTCCCACGGCCAGTCGGGAAGACGCGAGACGCCCGGAGTGGCCGCCGACGCAGCGCCCAGCGGGACGCGGCTCATGGACTCGATGCCGCAGGCGACGCCGATGTCGATGGCGCCCGCCGCTATCAGCCCCGCGATGAAATGGTTCGCCTGCTGCCCGGACCCGCACTGGCAGTCGACGGTCGTTGCCGCCACCTCGTACGGGTACCCGGCGCCCAGCCAGGCGTTGCGCGTAACGTTCGACGACTGCTCGCCCGCCTGTGTGACGCAACCGCCAACCACCTGTTCGACCATGCCGGGCTCGATCCCGGCCCGCTTGATGACCTCGAGCTGGGCCAAGGCCAGCAACTGAGCCGGGTGCAGCCCCGAAAGCCAGCCAGCGCGCTTGCCGATAGGCGTGCGCACAGCTTCGACGATTACGGCCTCTGCCATTCCGATTCCTCCCGTTCCGTTGACAGACAGATTCGCGCGACGGCCGCGCCCAAGCGCTCACCTCCGGTCGCCGATCCGCACACGAGGATCGGCGACCGGAGGTGAACACCCGTTGTCAGTGGTAAGACGGCCGCGAAGCGGCGCAAGGGTAACACGGCTCCCCAGAAACGGTCAACAGGCCGGCCTGGCCAGGTAGCCTACCCTTCGCAGAGATAAAGAGAGCCAGCTTGAGAAAGGAGCACGCCCGTGGCCGGTGTAAAGGCTCCGGACCAACTCACGCTCGCCGACCTCTGGCGGGAAGCGAGACGCGGGAGGCCGGGGCTGGAGGTTGGAGCGGCGCGCGAAGGCCGGACCCCGAAGAACTGAAGGCCACGCTTCAGCGTGGCTGATCCCTCGCCACGGCGCCCGACACTCGGCACCCCCCCCCACATGAAGGCCACGCTTTCAGCGTGGCCCGAAAGCCCCCTACCGCGCCCGACGCTCGGCCAGGCTGGAAGCCTGGCCTTCTTGGTGTCAGGGGCAGGCCGGGCCCCAAGATTATTGAAGGCCACGCTTCTCGCCGAGGGCGAGTCTTCGACAGCGTGGCGTGTCGGACCCCAAAGACAGCCGGCCACCCTGAAGGGCGGCCTTCGTCAATTCATTCAAGAAGGCCACGCTTCTCGCCAAGGGCGAGTCTTCGATAGCGTGGCTGATCGCTCGCCACGCCGTGACCCATCACCCGCCGGCCACCTTGAAAGGTGGCCTTCATCACGAGTGTGCGGGCGCGGGTCACCCCACGCTATGCGCGGAAGGAACAAGAAACGCTGCTACATCTCCATCGGGCGCTGCTCGCCCTCGCGGGAGCGCTCCCGGGCGGCCTGCGCGAACGGCGACACCTGCGGCGGCATCTCCACCCGCTGGCCTTTCAGAAGCTCCTCGGCTGTGATGATCTGCACGCGAGGGTAGTCCTGCTGCCAGAACTCGCTGCGATAGCGCCCGGCGGCCACAGCCTCCGTCTGCATCTCCTTCGTCGGCGCGCGCAGCGTGAGCAGCACGCCGATGGGCTCGCCCTCCCGCTCCAGCACGCCCTTCAGGTCGCGGACGTGCGCCGGGCCGACCGTGCCGCTCTTGACCTGCACGATGACGCGGCGCCGCTCGCTCTTGCCCTCCAGGAACGGGATGATGCCGTCGACGCCCCGGTCGCTGCCCTTCTTGCGGTCGCCCAGGGGCAGCGCGCCCAGACGGTCGAGCGCCCACCACTGGAACTGGTACGGGTCGCGGGCGGCCAACTCCTGCGCGCCCGCGAGGTCGACCGGCTCGCCGATGACCTCTATCTCGATGCCGGGGAACGCGTCCTCCATGCGGCGGCGGATGAGGGCGATCGCCAGGTGCGTGATGTCGATGCCGATCCAGCGCCGGCCGAGCTTCTGCGCCGTGTGCACCGCCGTGCCGCAGCCGCAGAACGGATCGAGAACGACGTCGGCCTCGTTGGACGACGCCGCGATGATGCGTTCGAGGAGCGCGAGCGGCTTCTGAGTTGGGTAGCCGAGACGTTCAGCCACTCCTGCGATGATAGGCGGAGTGTCGGTCCAGACGTCTTGAAGTGGCACACCTGGCATCTCGTCGAGATAGCGCTTGTACTCCGGCATGCCGTCGAAAGTGTGCCGCAGCCGCCCTTCCTGGGGGTCGCGTCTCTAGACTGCTGTAAATTCCGGCGGGCAGTCCCTGCGGTTTCC